>USPU01000028.1 GCA_900556745.1 uncultured Veillonellaceae bacterium | reverse complement strand
GGTAATGACAATTGTCGGCACCCGTCCGGACGCCATCAAGATGGCTCCGGTCGTTTCCGAGCTCGCACGGCATCCGGAATTTTCCGTTTGCGTTACCGTGACCGCGCAGCATCGCGAAATGCTTGACCAGGTGTTGCGGTTATTTGCGATTACGCCGGATTACGATTTAGATATCATGGCGCCGGGACAAACTTTATATGACGTCACCAGCCGGGCGTTGCTCGGCTTACGGACGTGTCTGCAGCAGGAACGTCCTGATGTAGTCTTGGTTCACGGCGACACGACGACAACTTTTGCCGGCGCGCTCGCCGCATTTTATGAGCAGATTCCTGTCGGCCACGTGGAAGCTGGTTTACGGACGGGCGATATTTACTCGCCGTTTCCCGAAGAAATGAACCGTCGCTTGACCGGGCGGTTGGCGCGTTACCATTTTGCGCCGACGCCGGAAACGAAAGCGAATCTGCTGCGGGAAAATGTCGCGGAAGAATCGATTTTCGTGACGGGTAACACAGTTATCGACGCGCTTTTGCAGACGGTCGGCCGTCCTTTTGATCCGAATACGCTGCCGATGAAGCTTGACCCGTCACGGCGTACGCTTTTGGTCACCACCCATCGGCGCGAAAATTTGGGTGCCCCGATGCGCGACGTATATCGCGCGTTACGGCAGATACTGGAAGATGTGCCGAACTTGGAACTGGTGTTCCCTGTTCATAAAAATCCGGCGGTGCGTGAAGTCGTTCGGGCGGAGCTTGGCGATGTGCCGCATGTGCATTTGATCGAACCGTTAGATTACGAACCGTTTGCGCAATTGATGGCGCAAAGCGATCTGATTTTAACCGATTCCGGCGGCATTCAGGAGGAAGCGCCGGGCTTAGGCAAACCGGTGCTCGTGTTGCGCGATACCACGGAGCGCCCCGAGGCGGTGGCGGCCGGTACGGTAAGCCTGGTCGGCACGGCGGAAGAAGATGTCTACCGAGAAGCGAAACGTCTTTTAACCGATGATAATTTGTACCGCCAAATGGCGAATTCCGTCAATCCGTACGGCGACGGTAAAGCCGCCGGAAGAATTATACAGGCGCTTTTGTACGCCTACGGTAAAACGGCGAAAAAACCGCCTGAATTTATAGCCAATACTAATGAATTATGATAGAATAATAACTGCATGTGCAGGTTCTTATGACCTCATGTGCACGGCAAGGAGGTCTCCGGTGAAAGAACAGGAATTTAATTGGCAGCGGGCGTTAGCCATCGCTACCGGTGCTGGTATGACACTGCTTTGCACGATTTTATTCGGCCTGTATTTAGGGTATCTTCTCGATAAATATGTCGGCACGGCTCCATTCGGTTTACTGGCCGGAGGCGTGGCGGGTGCGCTGACAGGTTTGTTGACGTTAGTTCGTGACATGATTCGCAAATGACGGACGGTCGGGAGCTTTTTCGTTGGCTGCTTGCCTGTATGCATTGGCAAGGAGCATTGATGGCCGCGGGGGCGGTCCTCGTTCTCCTGTTCGGCAAAGGGGATTGGGCCGTCGGTTGGATCGTAGGCGGCGCCTTTAATATAGCGTATTTTTCTTACCTTGCATTGATCGCGTTTAAGCGATGCGATCGCGATGATCTGGGTATGGTGAAAAGCTTAACCAATGTCGCGGCAGGGCGTTTCTTTGTGGCCATCCTCTTTTTGCTGGTGGTCTTAAAAACCAATTTAGCCCATTTTGGGGCTACGGTTTGCGGCTTACTGTCGTTGCAACTCGTGTATTTTTTTGTCACGTTTTGGGGCGACTTCAAGCATATAAAAAAATAGGGGAGTATGTCCTGGCGGAAGGGGGTGAAGCTATGCATCTACACACAGGTACACATGATGTGCAATATCTTTGGGGAATGGCCGTTAACATGGACACGATTTACATGACCTGGCTGACCGGAGCACTGGTTCTGATTTTGGTATTGTTGGCGACGCGAAGTCGTGAAATGGTACCGTCCGGTGTGCAAAACGCAGTGGAAATGATCGTTGAAGGCTTAAGTGATCAGTTCCATTCCATTCTCGGTCCCGATTATCGTAAAGCGGCATATATGTTGTTAACGCTCTTTTTCTTTATCTTTATCGGAAACGAGATCGGGTTGTTACCGACGCCGCACCTCATTACCTCGCCCACGAATGACGTCAATACGACATTGGGCCTGGCGATTGCAGCATCCCTGGCGACGCACGCACTGTACGTGAAAAACAAAGGGTTAAAAGAGTATTTTGCACACTTCTTCAAACCCTTCGCTCCGTTCGTTCTTATTAACCTGATCGAAGAAATCGCAAAACCGATTACGTTGGCAATGCGTCTATTCGGTAACATTTTGGCGGGGGAAATTTTGCTGGAAGTTTTAAACTATCTGGCGCCAGTCGGTGTACCTATCTTATGGATCGGTGTTTCGTTAGTCATCGGTGTAATCCAGGCGTTTATTTTTACGATCCTCGTTACCGCATACCTGGGCGGTGCAATTGGTGAGGACGGCCATTAATTCAGCATGTACAAAACGTACATAATGGAATTTTATTTTAGGAGGAAACTATAATGGAATCTACTGCTTTGGTACTTGTTGTTTCTGCATTTTGTGCAACTTTGATTGCTTGCGTTGCCTCGGTTGCGGCGGCATCCAATGACGCGAAAGCGGCTACGACCGCAATGGAAGCCATGGCTCGTCAGCCGGAAATGGCACAACGTTTGATGGTTAACATGCTGATCGCGATCGGCTTGATCGAATCGATTCCAATTATTTCGTCGGTTATTGCGCTCGTTTTGGTATTTGCCAACCCGCTCGTTGACTTGCTCTAATTTGGCATCTAGTGTTTTGAGGAGGGAATTTCATTGGTCGAATTTAACTTTACTTTGATTATCCAAATCCTCAACTTTTTCGTTCTCGTTGCCATCATAGGAAAATTCGGTTTCGGTCCGCTGATGCGGACTCTCGATGCACGTAAAGCTCGGATTGCTGCAGATTTAAGCGGCGCGGAACAAGCCCGGAAACAGGCGGAAGCACTGCATGCGGAATACCAGGCACAACTGGAATCGGCGCGCGCGCAAGCGCAGGAAATCGTTAATAAAGCCGTTGCAGAAGCGGAACAACAAGCCCAAGCGCAACTGGATACGGTACGCACTCAAATCGAACAGGAAAAAACGCTCGCTACCCGTCAATTGGCGGAAGAACGCGAGGAACTTGTAAAGAATTTGCGTGCCGAGGTGGTAGAGCTCGCTACAGCGATCGCTGAGCGGCTGATTGCCAAAAATCTTGATGCGGATATGAATCGTAAGCTGATTAATGACTGCATCGAAAAGTTGGCCACAAAGCAAGTGGGTCGGTAAGATGAAAAATAACCGAGCACTTGCCAAAAAATATGCGGCGGCACTCTTGGCCTTAGCCAAGGAAACCGGCACATTGGAAGAAGTTGAGCAGGAACTCGCACAAATCGGCGAGATTGTGCAGCAAAATCCGGAATTGACGGGCTTTTTGCGCAATCAGTTGATCTCCCGCGAGGCAAAAAAAGAAGTCGTAGAACGGATTTTCACGCAACATCTGAATCCGATGGTCATGCGATTTCTGGGTGTTGTCATTGACCGCGGCCGAATTGCGCTCCTGCCGGATATTATTGATGTCTATCTGGAGTTGTCGCATGTCGAACGCAACATTGCCGAAGCGCAGGTGCGTTTGGCGGTGGACTTGACTGACGAAGAAGAAACCCGTTTGATTCGCGAGTTGACCGAATTGACCGGAAAAGAAATTTATCTGGAAAAAACGATCGATCCGTCGATTTTGGGCGGCATGATCGTGACGATCGGCGACCGGCGCATTGACGGGTCCTTAAAACGACAGTTACACGAAATGAAGACGACCCTACTATCGGAAAAACATGGGATTGAGGTGACTAACGCAATATGAAAATTAAACCGGATGAAATAACATCGGTGATTAAACAGCAAATCGAAAATTACACAGCAGACCTCAATGTCGATGAAGTAGGCTCGGTATTGGAAGTGGGCGACGGTATCGCACATATCTATGGGATTGACAAGTGTATGGCCGGTGAGCTGCTCGAGTTGCCGAACGGCGTATACGGGATGGCGCTCAACTTGGAAGAGTCGAACGTCGGCGCCGTATTGTTGGGCAACTACGAAATGATTAAAGAAGGCGACACGGTCAAACGAACCGGTCGTGTTATGCAGGTGCCGGTAGGCGAAGCGATGATCGGTCGCGTTGTCAACGCGCTCGGCCAACCGTTGGACGGCAAAGGGGATATTCCCGCTGCTGACCACCGTCGTGTGGAATTTCCTGCGCCGGGTATTGCTGATCGGCAGTCGGTTAATGAACCGTTACAGACCGGTATTAAATCCATCGACTCGATGGTTCCGATCGGACGCGGTCAGCGTGAGCTGATTATCGGCGACCGCAGTACCGGTAAAACCGCGGTAGCGATTGATACCATCCTGAACCAAAAAGGACAGGATGTTATTTGTATTTACGTTTCCATCGGTCAGAAAAACTCGACGGTTGCTCGTCTTGTCGACAAACTGACGGAAGCGGGCGCGATGGATTACACGATCGTCGTGCACGCCGGCGCATCGGAAGGTTCGCCGATGCAGTACATTGCTCCGTACGCGGGTGTTGCCATGGCGGAACACTTTATGTACCAGGGCAAAGCCGTACTGTGCGTATATGACGACTTGTCCAAACACGCGGTAGCGTACCGTGCGATGTCGCTCTTGCTGCGTCGTCCGCCGGGACGTGAAGCGTATCCGGGCGACGTATTCTACTTACACTCCCGTCTCTTGGAACGCGCGGCGAAACTTTCCGATGATATGGGCGGCGGTTCGATTACCGCGTTGCCGATCATTGAAACGCTCGCAGGCGACGTCGGTGCATACATTCCGACTAACGTCATTTCCATTACCGACGGTCAGATTTTCCTGGAAACGGAACTTTTCTACTCGGGCGTTCGTCCGGCGGTCAACGTCGGCCTTTCGGTATCCCGTGTCGGCGGTTCCGCGCAGATTAAGGCGATGAAACAGGTCGCCGGCACCTTGCGTTTGGATTTGGCACAGTTCCGCGAACTCGCTGCTTTCGCGCAGTTCGGTTCGGACTTGGATGCCGCTACCAAAGCGCAGATTGATCGCGGTCAGCGCATGACGGAAGTCCTCAAACAGCCGCAGTACACACCGTACCCGGTCGAAGAACAGGTCATGGTGATCTTCGCCGCGGTTAAGGGTTTCCTGGATGATCTCGAAGTGGATGAAGTCGTTCCGTTCGAACACGGTCTGGTTAACTACCTGCGTACCACGTATGCGGATATCGGCCGTGACATCGTCGCGAAGAAAAAACTGGAAGAATCCAACGAAGAAGCTCTGAAACAAGCCATTGCAGAGTATAAAGAACGGTTCAAGGCGGCGCGGAACAGTAATACGGTTGCGGGGTGATTGAATGGCCAGCACACGCGAAATCAAACGTAGGATTCGTAGCGTAACCAACATTCAGCAGATCACCAAAGCCATGAAGATGGTTGCCGCCGCCCGCTTGCGTCGTGCCGAAGAAAAGGCGTTAGGGACCCGTCCGTACGCGGATAAAATTCGGGAATTGCTGCAGCATATTGTAGCCAATACCGAAGAAGGCTTGGAAAGTCCGCTTTTGGAAGAACGTGAGATCCAACGTACCGCTTACCTTGTAATCGGTGCGGATAAAGGCCTGGCCGGTGGTTACACCTCGAACCTGATGAAAGAATTTACCGGTATTGTGCATGACAAGGCTGCGGAAACGTATGAGATCGTTACCGTAGGTCGCCGCCCGAAAACATACCTGGCACATCGCGGATATGAACTGCGCGATATGTATGAAGGTTTCTCGGACCGTCCGACGTACAATCATGCACGCGAATTGGCGCATAGTATGGCGCAACGTTTTATTGACGGCGAAGTCGATGAAGTGATTGTCGTCTACACGCATTTCTACTCCGCATTGCGTCAAAAACCGATGGCACAAACGGTACTTCCGATTGCCCGTCCGGAAGTGGACGAAAATTTACCGGCAGACGAGTTTGATTACGAATTCTTGCCGGGAGCAAAAGAAGTGTTTTCCGTACTGTTGCCGCAATATTTGGAAGTAATCATCTACAATGCGCTTCTGCAAGCCGCAGCCAGTGAATTGGGCGCGCGGATGGCAGCGATGACGAGCGCGACGGACAACGCGTCCGATCTCATCGATGATTTGACATTGCACTACAACAAGGCGCGGCAAGCGGCGATTACCAATGAAATTACGGAAATCGTCGGTGGCGCGAATGCACTCGAATAATAGACAACGAATTAAGGAGGAGAGCCCTCTTCATGAGCAATTTACAAGAAGGAAAAGTCATCCAGGTCATTGGTGCCGTGGTCGACATTGCCTTCCGTGCTGATCAAGAGTTGCCGGCCGTTTACAACGCGATTGAAATCAAAGATGAAAACGGTCAGGTGCCCGTTGATATTGTGGCGGAAGTTATGCAGCACTTGGGCGACGGCGTCGTCCGCTGCGTTGCGATGAGCTCGACCGACGGTCTGACCCGCGGCACGAAAGCGGTGGACACAGGTGCACCGATTTCGGTACCGGTAGGCCAGGGTGTCTTGGGACGTATTTTTAACGTCTTGGGTCGCACTGTCGACAAAGTAGACGAAGAAGTACAAGCTAAGGAGCATTGGCCGATTCATCGACCGGCTCCGAAGTTTGAAGATCAGTCCCCGTCGACCGATATTTTGGAAACCGGCATTAAGGTCGTCGACTTGATCGCGCCGTACGTAAAAGGCGGTAAGATCGGTTTGTTCGGCGGCGCGGGCGTCGGCAAGACGGTATTGATCATGGAATTGATCCACAACGCTGCGACGGAACACGGCGGCTACTCGATTTTCTCGGGCGTCGGCGAACGTACGCGTGAAGGCAACGACTTGTGGAACGAAATGAAAGAATCCGGCGTTATCAGCAAGGCCGCGCTCGTTTACGGCCAGATGAACGAACCGCCGGGAGCGCGTATGCGTGTCGGCTTGACCGGCTTGACGATGGCGGAGTATTTCCGTGATAAAGAACACCAGGATGTACTCTTATTCATTGATAATATTTTCCGCTTCGTTCAGGCCGGTTCCGAAGTATCCGCACTCTTGGGCCGTATGCCTTCCGCCGTTGGTTACCAACCGACGTTGGCAACGGATATCGGTGAACTTCAGGAACGTATTACGTCAACCAAAGAAGGTTCGATCACTTCCGTTCAGGCCGTATATGTACCGGCCGACGACTTGACTGACCCGGCGCCGGCGGGCGTATTTACGCACTTGGATGCGACTACGGTTCTGTCCCGTGCGATTTCCGAGCTCGGTATTTATCCGGCCGTGGATCCGTTGGATTCTACCAGCCGTATTTTGGATCCGTTGATTATCGGTCAGGAACATTACGAAGTCGCTCGCGGCGTCCAGGAAATTCTGCAGCGCTACAAAGAATTGCAGGATATTATCGCCATTCTCGGTATGGAAGAACTTTCCGACGAAGACCGCCTGATCGTTGCTCGGGCACGTAAAATTCAACGTTTCCTGAGTCAACCGTTCCACGTAGCGGAAGTATTCACCGGTTCGCCGGGTAAATACGTTGCGCTCGCGGATACGATTCGCGGCTTCAAAGAAATTCTCGAAGGTCGTCATGACGATCTGCCGGAAAACGCATTCTACATGGTAGGTACTATCGAAGAAGCCGTCGAAAAAGCAAAAACGCTGAGAGGGGAATAACCCATGGCCACGAATGATGCGGGAATGCGCGTCAACATCATCACGCCGGACGGTACTGTTTTCAGTGAAGACGGCGTCGATTTGGTGGTCGCACGCGCACTTGACGGTGAGTTCGGGATCATGCGCGATCATGCCCCGTTAGTAGCGGCATTGAAAGTTTGGCCGATCCGCATTAAAAAGGACGGCAAGGAAACCGTGATCGCCGTATTCGGCGGCTTCATGGAAGTCAAAGACAATGTGATTACGATTACCTCCCGAGTGGCGGAAACGGCGGACTATATCGATGTCGAGCGAGCGATGAAAGCGCGCGATCGCGCGTTGTCTCGTTTGGAATCCAAAGATAAGGATATCGATCGTGACCGTGCCGAATTGGCTTTGCAACGTGCATTGATTCGTTTGCAAGTCGCCGGTGGTACCAAACTCAAAAGTTGATCAAAAAAGAGCGTCTTGAAAGACGCTCTTTTTTTTGTACCTTTATATAGGAAGGCTGTGGCGCTGCGGTTTGAAATGCGGCGCTCTGTATAGTAAAATAAGAAGTAATTACATTCGCCCGTAAAAGGTAAACTTTTGTCTGTACATAGATACGGCGGGCAGTAGGAGAGAATACGATGCAAAAAAAGATTTGGCGCTGGGGGATGGTTCTTACCATGCTGATGGCGATGATGTTGCTGGCCGGTTGCCAAAATGATCCTGTTACTCAAACGGCGGCGCACGACGCCGATCCGGTCGCGACAGCAGCGACTCCATCGGCCGAAGAACCGGTGAAAAACGGCGTGTCCGTTTTGATGTACCATATGATTGCCGATATCGCGGATAATGACGCTGTGTTGGCGCCGGATCATTTTCGGGCGCAAATGCAATTTTTGAAAGATAACGGCTACCACCCGATCACATTGCAACAACTGGATGAGTATATCCGCAACGGCACGCCGCTGCCGGGAAAACCCGTTTGCATTACATTTGATGACGGTTACGCCGATAACTATGAAATCGTGTATCCGATCATGAAAAAATTCGGTTTTCCATGGACGATTTTTGTCATTACCAATGATGTCGGAAAATCCGGTCGCGTCACTTGGGAACAGCTCAAAGAAATGCAGGCGGCGGGCGTGACGGTGGCGAACCATACGTTTTCGCATCCGCAGATGACTTACATTCCGGCCAAGACGCAGCGGGAGGAAGTCGAGTTGACGCAACAAGCGTTGGCGGAACACCTGGGCATTGAAAATACGTACTTCTGTTACCCGTACGGTTTGTACAATGATACTCTGAAAGGGATTTTACAGGAGAACGGTATTACATTGGCGGTGACCATGGATCCGGGGCGCACGCATGTCGGTGACGATCCGCTTACCGTTCGTCGGATTTGGATCGGTAATCGCGTTGATTTGGAACATTTTGAAGAACGGCTGACCACGGATCAGTACCGTTCGTTATAAGGAGCTCTATGAAACATTGGTGGAATCATATCGGCATACGGTGGCTGCTTGTGACCTTGCTGTTTTTCGTCATCACCAGCCCGATTGTCGTTCTGTTCGGTCCGTTTGCGAATTTGAAGCAGGCGGTCGTCGGCGCGATTGTGCGTTCGCGGCATCCGCACTATATTACCTGGTTGTTTGACCAGCAGGAACTGGATCGCATTTTGGGACGCGTCCAGGCGGTGCCGGAACAGGATATTTTCAATTTCAAAGTGCGTGAAGACAAAACGCTGAAATTGCAAAAAATCGAATCGGATCGTTTTGTCGGATATCTTTTGGAGATCCCGAACCCGAAACGGATCCAAGTCGCTACCGCCGCGGATATCAACGAAAAGGGCGATACGACCAGTAATATCGCCCGCAATAATGACGCGGTGGCCGCGATCAACGGCGGCGGTTTTTACGATCCCAACGGCACGGGCACGGGACGTTTGCCTTACGGTTTTATTTTGCATGACGGCAAATACCTTTTGGGCGAGAAGGTCGATGATGATGAAGAAGTCGATTTTATCGGCTTTAGCGATAGCGGCAACCTGATTGCCGGCACGTACAATAAAGCGGAGCTTCGTCGGCTCGGCGTGATCGAAGGTATTACGTTCGGACCGCCGCTGGTCGTTAACGGACAGAAAACGATTACGCACGGTGACGGCGGCTGGGGTATCGGTCCGCGAACCGCGATCGGTCAACGTCGCGACGGCACTGTTTTATTTCTCGTCATTGACGGTCGTCAGGTCGGCTACTCCGTCGGCGCATCGCTGGCGGACGTGCAAAAT
>USPU01000027.1 GCA_900556745.1 uncultured Veillonellaceae bacterium | reverse complement strand
GGGGAGTTTCCGGCAAGTGGTAACGAACCGCAACCGCCAGAAAAACCGGTATGATACCGAAGATGAAAAGACCGCGCCAACCGACGACAGGCAGCAGGAAGTACGCCAGCAGCGCCGCAATGATGGCGCCTACTTGGCCGCCGATCGTGACGTAGGAATTGGCCTTGCCGCGTTCGTGGCGCGGAAACGCTTCCACGAGCATCGCCATGCCCACACCGAACTCACCGCCGCCGCCTACACCGGCGAGGAAACGGCAAGCCGCTACCCACCAAATGTTGGGCGCGAAGCCGATTACCGCAGTGGCGATTGAAAACAGCAGAATCGAATAGGAAAAAATCTTAATGCGCCCGTATTTGTCGGCGAGCAAACCGAACATAATTCCGCCCAGCAGCATGCCAATATTAGTGACGGTCGAGATCATGCCGCCCTGCGCGCCGCTCAAGCCGAATGTCGCCATAATGGATGTCAAGGTGAATGACAGCATCATGATGTCGATACTTTCCAGCCCCAGGCCGAAAATAGATGACCACAAAATACGATTTCGATAACTCATACATGCCTCCTAAGCAATCATTCCACACAAAACGGCGCCGTTCTCCGACAGCGCCATTAACTATAACAGTATAACAAAATGAAGATGTTTTGTCAGTCATTTTTTCGTTTTTTGATCAGCTTGAATTGCCAGGGGAATGATTTTCCGTAAGTCGCATAATCAATGCCGCGGCGGACATTGCGTACGATCCTTTCATCGTTGGCGATTTTGCCGTGCCGCAATTGCAAATAGCCAGACAAGACGGTTTTGCCGGAAAGCGCGGTGCTTATCCCCAACGCGCGCGCCAGTTTTCCGGGACCGTCGGCCCAGTGCTCCGGTCGGATGCCGGCGCGGCGTACACGCACCAACTCGTCGCCGTAAATAATTTCACCTGCGCGCAAGAGCACGGCGGCCGGTGTGCCGTCTGCATCAACGACGATGTTGGCGCAGTCATGCAAGCCGTAAACAAGATACACATACATATGACCGGCGGGACCGAACATGGGACGATTGCGATTCGTTTCGCCGCGATACGCGTGCGACGCATCGTCCGGATGGCCGCGATAGGTGCCGCCGTAGGCTTCCGTTTCCGTGAGTCGGATGCCGACCAGTCCCTCGGGACTGCGGTGCCAAAGGGTTGCGCCCAAAAGGCGACGCGCCGCCGTCACGGCATCGGTCGTAAGTTCTTCCTGTGTAAATCGCGGGCGGCGAAACCAATTAAGCGCGGACATCGACATGCATCCCGATTTCCAAATGCGGTGCCGGCGCAGCGATGACGCGTTCGCCGACCGCAAGACCTGCCAAGACGACCCAATCGTCACCGTCAACATAAGCGGTAGTGACGTGTCGGGCGTCAATCAGACCGTCCGCAGTGACAATGTATACGGTATCGTCACCGATATTGCTGCTGCGCGGTAAATGAATCAACGGTACCTTGGTCGGCAGCTTCAACGTGAGCGGATAGGGGGTGGCGGGTTGCAACACCTCGTCGGGATTGTCAAACCGGAACTTCAGTGCGGTCACGTCGCCGCCCGTTGGGGAGAGCGCGGTCATTTCACCGAAGTAGTCGTGACCGTTGACCCGTAACGTAAGCGTGGTTTCGGGCGCGGTGCGGGCTTGTTGAACAGATTCCGTAAGGGCATTGGGAAGCGGCATTTCACCCACCAATGGCGAAAGGGAGGCGATGACTAGCGCAGGACGGTCTTGCACGGCCACGCCGTCAGCGGTAACGTACACCGCGGTGACTTTTCCGGCGACAGGCGCGGTAACGTTGGCGGCGGCAATCTGACGTTCAATCGTCGAAGTGTCCGGCGCCGCGGCAGCGGACGGAGTATACACGGACGGTTGCTTTGCCTGTTCGCGCGCGACAATTTTGGCGTATTCCGCTTGCGTAATTATGCCCTGTTGTAAAAGTTGTTGCGCCTCCGTGACCGCGGGTGTGTTGACCGGCGGTGCGGCCGGCGCGGAGACTCCGCTTGCGGCGTTGCGAGCTCGCGCCAGCTGCGCCTCGTACGGACTGACATCGATCGTGAATAAGTGATCATTTACACTGACATTCGTGCCGACCGTCGGCACCGGACCGACAATCGGCCCGGACGCGGCCGGTGAAACGGTCGCGCTGTACAACGGCGCCAAGGTCACATCGCGCGTGATCATGAGCGGTTCGGTGACGGGTTTGACGATGATCACATCGACGCTTTTGCTGCGCGCCATGTACCACCAACTGCCCAGACCGAGTATAAGTAAAATAAGGAGGGCACCCAGTCCCCACCAAAGTTTTTTACGTGGTTGCATAATTCACCTCTGTTCTATCGTATTATAGCATTTGCCGTTGCTCCGACAATAAAAAATACCCGCCGCAGCGGGTATTTTTTAGAGATCCTGCAAGAGCCGTCGAAACGCGGTATTGCGCCATAAAAGCGGAATCAGTACGCAGCCTAACACGCTGACTGCGACAAATTCGCCGGCGGCAATGTAGAGCATGGTTAAACCGACGCTTTCACCTTCGAGCGCACCGAGGTACGCAAGCTCCGCGCCGATGAGCACGCCGTTGGACACGACGGGCAAGAGCGAAGCGGTCCAAATGTTGGGCATGTAGCGCATACCGTAGACGGCGATCGCGGTAGCGAGCGTGCCGACCACAATGTCGATCATGCCGAACGGGCTCGCAAGGTTCGCAAGCAAGCAGCCGAGAATTAAGCCCGGCACGACTTTCGGTTGGTAAAACGCGAGCAGCGTCAGTACTTCCGATAAACGTACCTGCACGGGACCGTAGCTGAACGGCGCCAGCGCGACCGTAAGGAGCGCGTACACTGCGGCCAACACCGCATTGATGACGAGCATACGAGTATTCATGTTCCATTCCTCCTTGTTTTTGTTTTTACGAAGTGGGACCAAGAAAACACTTCGCACCGATATAGTGTAGCATAGAGCGGGGCGGAGAACAAGAAATGAATAATTTTACTGATAAAACTTAATTTTTGATGTATACTATTTATGAATATACTTGACAAGATATCGATGCGGCTACATACCGGTAGGAGGTTACGGCATGGCAAAATTGGCGGTTATCGGCAGTTGTTCTGTAGACTTGGTCGTGGAAGCGGCCCGGCGTCCGCAAGCGGGTGAGACGCTGTTTGCAGAACATTTTTTTATGAGTTGCGGCGGTAAAGGAGCCAATCAGGCGGTAGCGGCGGCACGACTCGGAGCGGACGTGGCAATGATCGGCGCCATCGGCGAAGATGCCTACGGGAAAATGCTCTGCGAAAATTTTGTAAAAAACGGCGTAGACGCCCGCTTTTTAATGACCCTTCCCGACGTTTCAACGGGAACGGCGCATATTACGCTGGCCGAGGGTGATAACAGCATACTGGTAGTGCCGGCGGCGAACTTTCGGTTGACAGCGGCGCATATTGAACAGGCGTTGGATCAGCTGGGGGAATTGGATATGGTGTTGTTGCAAAATGAGGTACCGCAGGATGTGACCGAAGACGCGATTCGTCTTTGCGCCGAGCGGAACATTCCGGTACTTTGGAATCCGGCGCCGGCGCGTGAATTGGCGCCGGATATTATGGCGATGTGCCGCTATATTACGCCGAACGACCATGAGCTGGCGCTCTTGTTTGATGTGGCGGATCCGCTGGAACTGTCGGCGGAATGGCAGAAAAAACTGATCGTGACGCGCGGTAAAGACGGCGTCGATTACTATGACGGCAAGAACGTTCACCGCGTCGCCGGGGAATCGGTCGCCGTCGTCGATACGACCGGAGCAGGAGATACGTTTAACGGCGCGTTTGCGGTCGCGATCAGTGAAGGACAGGATCTTGAAACGGCGCTTCGGTTCGCCAACCACGCGGCCGCCCGTTCGATTACCGCGCACGGCGCGCAGGGCGCGATGCCGTGGCGTGACGAGATGGAGGCATGACATGCAGAAACACGGAATTTTGAACAGCAAGATCGCGAAAGTACTCGCCGATCTCGGTCATACCGATCGGATCATGATTGCCGACTGCGGGTTACCGATTCCGCGCGATGTGGAACGCATTGATTTGGCGCTGGAGTTCGGTGTGCCGTCCTTTTTGGACGTGTTGCGAGTCGTCATGGATAACATGAAAGTGGAACAGTACCTGATCGCGAGCGAAATGGATTCGCTAAATCGGCCGCTGTTTCAGGAAATGCAACAATTAATGGGCGATATCCCCGGTGCGTATGTAACACATGGACGCTTGAAAGAATATTCGCGCGACGTCAAAGCCATTATCCGTACGGGTGAGGCGACGCCGTACGCCAATGTGATTTTACAAAGCGGCTGTATCTTTTAGCTGCAAGGAGTGACGGTATGCAAATTGAGATGCGTGACATCTCCAAAGCATTCGGACAGAACCGAGTGCTTTTAGGAGTCAATCTGACGGTTCGTCCCGGTGAAATTCATGCCCTAATGGGTGAAAACGGGGCCGGCAAGTCGACTCTGATGAACATTTTGACCGGCCTGCATAAGGCCGATAACGGCACGATTCTGGTGGACGGTGCGGAACGTGTATTTACTTCGCCGCGTGAAGCGGAAGATGCAGGGATTGCGTTTGTCCATCAGGAATTGAATATTTGGCCGAATTTGACGATCCTGGAAAATCTTTTTCTGATGCGTCCGCTTAAAAATTCGTGGGGCATGCTGGACTGGGATCGCATGCGCGAATTGGCGGCGGCCAAATGTGACGAACTGAATATTTCCCTGCCGCTTGGAAAAGAGGCGCAGGAGTGCTCCGTCGGGCAGCAGCAGCTGACGGAAATCGTGCGCATGCTGATGCTTGACGCGCAAATCGTGATCATGGATGAACCGACCGCCGCCTTGAGTGAGCGGGAAACCGAAGTGCTGTTCCGGGTATTGGATCAGATGCGGGCAAAAGGCGTCGGCATCATTTACATCTCGCACCGCATGGAGGAAGTATTCGAGCTTTGCGACACGGTGACCGTGATGCGCGACGGCATGGCGATTTCCACGCAGCCTGTCGAGGAGACGACGATGGACCGCGTCGTGGCCGATATGGTCGGCCGTTCGCTGACGGAATACTATCCGGAGCGCACGGTAACGCCGGGCAAAGTCATTTTTGAAATTAATAATTTGAACAGTGCGGGCGTGTTCCACGACGTTTCGTTTACGATTCGCGAAGGCGAGATCTTGGGGATTGCGGGTCTGATGGGGGCCGGCCGTACCGAGATTATGCGCGCGCTTTTCGGCGTCGATAAAAAAGACAGCTGTGAAATTAAAATTCACGGGCAGGCGATGAAGATCGATAACCCGTCGGATGCCATTAAGGCGGGGATCGGTTTCATTACCGAAAACCGCAAGACGGAAGGTCTGATTTTAGATTTTTCCATCGGCGATAATATTTCGTTGCCGAGCATCGAAAAGTTTGCTTCGCATCAATACGTGCGCCGCGGCGCGGAAAATGAATTTACGGAAATGCTCGCCAAGCGGCTCGGCGTCAAAGCGCAGTCGCTGACGGAGCCGGTCGGAACGCTTTCGGGCGGTAACCAGCAAAAAGTCGTGATTGCGAAATGGATCGGGATGAAACCGGCGATTCTGATCATGGACGAACCGACGCGCGGTATCGATGTCGGCGCCAAGCGGGATATTTACGATTTAATGAATGAGTTGACGGCGGCCGGCGTTGCCATCATCATGGTTTCCTCGGAATTACCGGAAGTCATCGGTATGAGTGATCGCATTATGGTGATTCGCGAGGGTTCGATTGCAGGCGTGCTGGACCGCAGTGAAGCCACGCAGGAAAAAATTATTACATTAGCTACAGGGGGACAGTAATTCATGTCGACAAATGTGAAAAATCTATTGCGTAATCTCGGACCGCTTTTAGGTCTGGTACTGCTGTTCGTTATTTTGACGGCACTCAATCCGACATTTCTTAATCCGTCCAACCTGTCGAACCTGCTGCGGCAAGTCTCGGTCAACGCGCTGATTTCCTTCGGTATGACGTTTGTCATTCTGACCGGCGGCATTGATCTTTCCGTCGGTTCGTTGCTGGCACTTTCGACCGCGTTGATGGCGGGCATGATCAAGAGCGGTATGGATCCGGCCATGAGCATGGCGCTCTGCTGTCTTATCGGCATCGCGCTCGGTGCGGCCAACGGACTCATCATCACGTACGGCAAAGTCGCGCCGTTTATCGCGACCTTGGCGACGATGACGATTTTCCGCGGGGCGACGTTGGTGTACAGTGACGGTCGCCCGATCAGCGGCTTGACTTCGCATCCGTTTTTTACGGCGTTTGGCATAGGCGACGTCTTCGGTGTGCCGGTGCCGGCGATCACGACGCTGCTCATGTTCGCGCTTTGCTGGTTTATTTTAAATAAAACAACGCTCGGCCGGAAAACGTATGCGGTCGGCGGCAGTGAAAAAGTATCGTACATCGCGGGTATTCACATCTCGCGCGTCAAAATTTTCGCGTACGCGATCACGGGCCTTTTAACCGCGTTGGCGGGCATCATCATTACGAGCCGCCTCAACTCCGCCCAACCTACGGCAGGGACCGGTTATGAGCTTGACGCGATCGCTGCGGTCGTTTTGGGCGGGACCAGTCTGGCCGGTGGTAAAGGCCGCATCACGGGTTCTCTGATTGGTGCGTTGATCATCGCCACGCTCACAAACGGACTTAATATTTTGAATGTTTCCAGTTTTTACCAACAAGTTGTCAAAGGCGGCGTTATTTTGTTGGCGGTTCTGATGGATCGCAAAAAATAAGAGGGGGTTATGGAATGAAGTTACGCAAGTTATTACTCGTCGTGATGTCGCTTTGCCTGGTCGTTTTAATGGCCGGTTGCGGCGGCAGCGACAAAAAAGAAGCGCCGGCGGCTAAAACCGGTGAAAAAATTACGGTAGGTTTCTCCGTATCGACATTGAACAATCCGTTCTTCGTCACGCTGAGCGACGGTGTCACCGAAAAAGCGAAAGCTTTGGGCGTGGACGTACAGACGCTTGACGCGGGGAACGATCCGGCCAAACAGGCCAATGATGTAGCGGACTTGATCCAACACAAAGTAAACGTTTTGTTGATCAACCCGGTCGACTCCGCGGCGATCGCCAACTCGGTCGAAGCGGCCAACAAAGCCGGTATCCCGGTTCTGATGGTAGACCGCGCTTCCGATGGCGGCCAAGTCGTATCTCTGATCGCTTCCGATAACGTTAAAGGCGGCGAAATGGCGGCGCAATACATCATCGATAAACTCGGTAGCAATGTAGCGGTTGCCGAAATGGAAGGTATCCCGGGCGCGTCTGCGACTCGTGAACGCGGCGAAGGCTTCCACAAACTCGCCGACAGCAAATTGAATATTGTCGCTAAACAGACGGCAGAATTCGATCGGACCAAAGGTCTGACGGTGGCGGAAAATATTTTACAAGCCAACCCCGAAATCCAGGCTATTTTCGCGCACAATGATGAAATGGCACTCGGTGCTATTGAAGCGGCGAAGAGCGCCGGTAAACAAGTATTTATCGTCGGTTTTGACGGCACGGAAGACGGTATTAAAGCCGTTAAAGACGGTTCCATGGCGGCTACGATCGCGCAGCAGCCGAAACTGATGGGCGAACAGGGTCTTGAAGCCGCCGTTAAAGCGGTTAAAAAAGAAGCGGTTGCCGATCATATCGCGGTACCGTTGAAACTCGTCACGAAATAAACGCATTTCTATGACAACTTGATGAGGTAGATAAAAAAGGACAAGCATATGCTTGTCCTTTTTTGATAGCTTACATTGTCCCGCTGACCACGGTGCTGAAAACGGCAAGAAACAGCGGCGACGATTATTTGCCATCGTGTTTCTGTCTTGTCAATAAAGTGTAAAAAAGACATGCATGCGATGTTGTTTACCTTTGTGACTGTACTACGCTCATTTTTTAGTTTATAATAAAATTATTATATGGACACTACAGAGGAGGCACCAATATGGCCGAGGAAACAAAAGCAAAAGCACTGAAAGAGTATTTTGAAACGAATCACCCGGGGATTTTCCAAGTGGAAGAGATCGGTGATGAAATCCACACGCATGTGTTTCGTTCCCATATCCAAACGGAAGGGCAAAGCTTGCCGACGGCGCTTTTCGTCGACGACACGATCTACGTTATGATTCGTGTCCAGGTAGCGACGGGCGCGCTCAAAGAGAAGAATGAAGAGCAGGTATTGACCTATCTGAACGAACAAAATCGTTCATATAAAGTCTTCAAATACTTCCTCGATGAAGACGGAAATATTTTTCTGGACGCCTGCGTACCGACAACGGATGACGACTTCAATCCGGAATTGATCCGTGTAATTTTGGATGTTATGGTCGGTCACCTGACGGAAAATTATGCCGGCTTGATGAAAAAAATCTGGGCGTAAAAAACCAATAAAAAAGAACCGCAGTTGCGGTTCTTTTTTATTGCCGTGCCGGTGCGAAAAGCTCAGTGCTTTTCAAATGTGCCGAAGACGATCGACTCGCCGTTATCGACCATGAGACGGCCTTTGGCCCACAGTTTTTGCAGTTCAAACCGGTCGTTGATTGTCATGAAGTCGGCATCTTTGCCGACGGCGATTTCGCCTTTTTTCTTGAAGCGGAAGAGGTCGGCGACGTTTTTGGTGAGAATGGAAAGGACGGTTGTAAAGTCGCAGCCTTCCGTTTCGACCGCATCGCGGAATTCGGTCATCAGTGAGGACTGATCGCCGATACCGACGCCGATATTGTTGCCGTGATCATCAAAAAGCGGCACCGAACCGTAGCCGTCCGAACTCATCAGGACGTGCGACATGTCGCAACCCTCATCGATTAGGAGGCGAATTGCTTTGGACGGTTTGACGGCGTGTTTACTTCCCAATTCCGGACTGACGCAGGACGTGAGATCGATATAGCCGCCGTCTTTGACATACTGCACCGCTTCGTTAAACAGACGTTGGTTGCGGTTGGTGTGAGTCGGCAACATGTTGGTATAAGGAATTTCCGTTTCGTTTGCGATCTGACGCAGCGGCTCGAGCCCGCGCTCGC
Source organism: uncultured Veillonellaceae bacterium (assembly GCA_900556745.1). GTDB lineage: Bacteria > Bacillota > Negativicutes > Veillonellales > Negativicoccaceae > Negativicoccus. Next base: position 1,354 of record USPU01000027.1, on the reverse strand, counting down.
CGTCACCCATGTGGAAATTCACGATGCCCGCTTTGCCCGCAAGCATACCGCCAACGCGCACCTGTGCGACGATATCGCGGTAGAGATCGTAATTCGGCTGCGACGAACGGTGATCGGAAACGGCGATTTCGCCGGCGCCGATGCATTTGTCAATCAGCATGATGTCGGAACGAATGCTGCCGGTGATGGTCGGCGTCGGTACTTCGTACGAACCGACATACATGTAGGCGGTGAGACCTTCATTCTCCAACGCATACGCTTTGGCGAGCAGGTTTTCCTGTGAACGGGTCACGCCGTCCGTACCGCACAGGCCGCAGATGGTGGTCACGCCGCAGCGTGTCGCGCTGGATAAGGGCATTTCCGGCGTGCGGGTATGAAAGCCGCCTTCGCCGCCGCCGCCCGTGATATGAACGTGGCCGTCGATAAAGCCGGGAATCAATCGCATGCCTTTGCAGTCAATTACTTCCACTTCCACGCCTTGCACATCAAGTTGGTCATCCATAGCTTCGATGACGCCGTTGGCGATTAAAATATCTTTCGTTCCGAGGTCTTCCGGCGCAAATACATGCGCATTCTTTAATAAGGTCAGCATAAAGGTATCCTTTCAGCAAAAACCGCCCGAAGGGCGGCGTTTTAGAATAATGCCATGATCAATTCCATGGCCCAGATGGAAGCCATTGCGTTGAATACGCAGATGAAAATGATGATAGGATAATGTTTTCCCGGAACTTCCGCCGTACCCAATACGCGGCCGACGTTTTGCACCGGATTGCCCATCAGGTAGCAGGCCGGTACCATTACGGTCGCTTCGTACGGGCTGATGGCGCCGGCGGCTAAGAGGGCCGCCATGATGCCGATAGCGCCGCCCATTGAAAGCAATGAAGCCATGATCACGGTGATCGCTACGCCCGGCAGAAGCCAGAGCGACATGATCGGACCTGCGATCGAGCCGATCCAATCCAAAAGCCCCGTGATTTTTAACGCGTGAATCAGGATGAAAGCGAGCATGACGTTCGGCAGCATGTTGCGAATACCGATCATCAGACCGTTGTACGCGCCTTCAGTGAAGAGCTCAATGAAGCCTTTGCGTTTTACTTTGACAGTACGTACTTCACTCATGCGACGTCACCCGCCTTTCCTTCGGTGACCTGTGCTTGCGGGTCACGGTCTTCCGTGGCGCGCAGATAGAAGCGCACAATATTGCCACCGATAAATTTGAAAATCATAATGACCAGTATCGGCAAGCCGATCGGTACCAAGAGGATGGAAAACACGGCTACGCCCGAAGAGAAATAATTCGAAAGCGGTGCGGAGCCGGAAATCTGATAGCCGCAGAAAATGGAACGTTCGCGGC
>USPU01000026.1 GCA_900556745.1 uncultured Veillonellaceae bacterium | reverse complement strand
CGTTAGCGCTTGTGAAATACTTGAATACGTTCTAACAAAGTCCGCTAAGGCGGGCTTTTTGTTTCCAGAGGTGGCGTATGGCAAAACGAGTGATTGACCGAATGCAGGGATACAGTCCCGGGCAAATGGTAACGGGCGTATACAAAGGATACGCGACAAATTTCGGATTTTTGATTACCGACGATAAACATGAAGATATTTATATCGGCAAAGAACGTCGCGGTAATGCCATGCACAACGATACCGTACAGGTGGAAGTGCTCGAACGCAAATCACAGGCCGGTAAGTACGAAGGGCAGGTAGTACGGGTCGTCACGCACGCGAATGAAACGGTAGTCGGTACATTTGAATTGCAGAAAAATTTTGCGGTTGTAACGCCGGACGATGAGCGCATGGGGACGGACATTTATATTCCCGCCGATCAAATGCAAGATGCCAAAAGCGGTGCCAAGGTGCTGGTACGCATCACTAAATGGCCGGAAGCAAAGCGCATGGCGGAAGGCATTATCGAAGAAGTGCTCGGTTACGAGGGCGATAAAGGGTTGGATATCAGCTTGATTATCGCCAGCCACCATATCCCCAAAATATTTCCGAAAGAAGTTCTTGACGAAGCGGAACAAGCTGCGAAAATACCGATTACACCGGGGGATCGGATGGATTTCCGAGATCAGCCGATTATCACGATCGACGGTGCGGATGCCAAAGATTTTGACGATGCCGTATACTGTCGCAAATTGGACAACGGCAATACGGAGCTGGGCGTTCATATCGCCGATGTCAGCTGGTATGTGAAACGCGGTTCGGAATTGGATAAAGAAGCATTTCGCCGCGGTACCAGCGTGTATTTGGCAGATCGCGTTATTCCGATGTTGCCGGAAGTGCTTTCAAATGGTGTCTGCAGCTTAAATGAAGGTGTCGATCGCTATACCATGTCCGTCGTCATGGAAGTCAACAAAGCGGGCGAAGTGGTGAACTCTAAAATAGGCCCCGGCATCATTAAAAGTGCTCGTCGTTGTACCTACGAGGAAGTTCGTAAAGCACTGTTGGAAGATATTTATCCGGACAATTTAAAACCGCATCTTACGATGCTTAAAACGTGGCAGGAACTGGCGGAACGCTTGATCCGTATGCGTAGGAAACGCGGCGCTTTGAGTTTTGATTTCCCTGAATTCAAGATCCTGCTGGATGAAGAGGGTAAGCCGATTCAAATCGTCAAACGTGACCGCACCATTGCCGAAAAAATGGTCGAAGAGGCTATGTTGTTGGCCAATGAAACGATCGCACAGTTTATATCGAAAGAAAATCGGACCGCTATTTTCCGTGTGCACCAATCACCGGACAAAGAAAAACTGCAAATGGTTTTGAACCTGTTGCAGGTTTGGGGTGTGCAGATTGAATTGGGTGCGGACGTAGAGCCGAAAGACGTCCAAAAAATGTTGGCCATTGCTGAAGAACACGGCATCCAACCGATTATTGAAACAATGACGCTGCGTTCGTTACCGCAAGCCTATTATGATATTGTTAATTGGGGGCATTTCGGTTTGGCCTCCGAATGTTACACACATTTCACATCGCCGATTCGACGCTATCCGGATCTCGTGGTGCACCGCTTGGTCCGTGAAGTTTTGACGGGCAAATCGCAGCCGGCGCGCGATAAACAATGGTTAGTGCGCGCGGCGGAGCAGTCTTCGATGGCGGAGCGCCGATCGGTAGAAGCGGAACGCGAAACCAACGACTTGAAACGGACGGAATACATGGCGCCGTTCGTCGGCGAAGCCTTTGATGCGACGGTCACAGGACTTGCCAATTTCGGTATGTTTGTCGCCCTGGATAACGGGGCGGAGGGACTGGTTCATACTGACGTGATCGATCACGGTCAGGGCCATTTTGAGGAACGAGATTATACGTTTAAAGATCATGGCGGACAAACAATCTTTCAGTTGGGTGATACCGTTCGCGTAACATTGGCGAAAGCCGATATTGAACACCGCACACTCGACTTTCTGCTCGGAGAATTTAACTCGCTTGAAGAAGTCGCACAAGCATCGGCGGCCATTCGCAGTCGCAATAAGGGGAAGAGCAAAACGAAAGCGGCGAAAAAGCTGGCCAAGGCGAAACGACTAAAAAATAAACACGGCAAGCGAGGCAAACGCCGCCGTCGCTAGTAAACGGAGGAAATATGGCGCGCGAGAATACACGACAAATTACAGATAACCGCAAGGCAAGACACGATTACTTTGTGCACGAAACGTATGAAGCCGGCCTTGCTCTTTTTGGAACGGAAGTTAAATCCCTGCGTGCCGGCAAGGTGAATTTAAAAGACGGGTTCGTCAGGATACATCAAGGCGAGCTGTGGCTTTACAACGTGCATATCAGCCCTTACGAACAGGGCAATCGGTTTAATCAGGACCCGTTGCGTAACCGTAAACTTTTGATGCATAAAAGTGAGATCCACCGCTTGTTCGGCAAAGTGCAGCAAAAGGGCTACACGCTCATTCCGCTATCGCTGTATTGGTCGCGGGGCAAGGTGAAAGTATGATAAACGCCGCGATCTGGCGGAAAAAAGCGCGAAGCGCGATATGGATCGAGCACTTGCCGAGCGTCGTCGCACTTGAACAAATAAAACGGTTATGGTATGCTACATTTACTACTTCGGGGACGCACTGGTTTCGACAGGAGTAGTTGTGCTAATGACAGCGGGTCGGGATCCCGGTCATCCCGTTAAACACCGGACTTAACTTACACGCAAACAACGAATTTGCACTGGCAGCTTAATGCCACGCCGCCTTATGTTTTCCTACGGCATAAGCTCGGCGTCAACCGGTAGGATACGTTAACGCGTGCGACTGACGCACGTTATCGGAACTCTTTCAGTCTAGCGGCGGTCGGCTTGTTCATGAGCGAAGCCGCTGCGAAATCCCGATCATGAACTGCACCCGGAGCGGTTGTTAGGGCAATACTTTTGGACAGGGGTTCGACTCCCCTCGTCTCCACCATGCAATCATACGCCAAGAGCGTTTGGCATCGGATAGATGGATAAAAATTCAGAGAAACAATTCTTTTGCGAAGCCGAGGTGACGTAAATGAATTGTTTCTTTCTTTATTGCGACTGCAAAACTTTTGTGGGAGCACAAAAGATGGTAAAATGAACTCGAATATAAACCGTCCTTTCGCGGACAGGTAAACTATAAAGCATGCAAGAGGAAAGGAGGACGGCATGAAAGCGTTACTACGCAAAAATCATGACGGTTTACTCTATGATTATCATATGCACATCGCCTATGAAGGGTTTAAGCAATTGGGAGATGTGGATTTTTACACGACTGTGCATGCGTTACGGGCGGTGGATCCGGCCACAGTCATCGTCGGCAGTGAACAGGATTTGCACGATCTTTTAGCGGGTTGGGACATCGAATGTCCGAATTTGGATTATCCGGAAGAACTGCGGCCATTTCTCGGGCGGAAAATTTGGCCGTCCACGCTTTTTACGATTACGAATGATCCGTCATTGTGGCGCGTATTTATCAAGCCGCGCAAAGAAACGAAACGGTTTATTGGCACAGTCCTGGAAGAAACAAGTGATTTGGTAAAGCTCGGCGGTTTTGTTTCGGATATTGACGTTTGGTGCAGTGAAAAAGTGGAATTTGTTTCGGAGTGGCGCGTCTATGTTTGCGACGGAGTGCCGCTCGGAATGTTCTGGTATAAAGGTAAATGGGATATCACGCCGGATGTGGAGGTCATTCAGCGCGCGATCGCAGCGTATCACTCCGCGCCGCGCGGTTATGCCATCGATTTCGGTGTGGACAGCGAAGGCCGCACATTACTGGTGGAAGTCAACGACGGTTTCGGGTTAGGAAATTACGGTTTGCCGCCGGTGCCCTATGCGCAGCTTCTGGCGGCACGTTGGCAGGAGCTGACAGCCGATTTGGCAAAGGAATATCAAAAGGAAACAAAGGCGCAGGATAGCGATACCGCATCCGCTGCGGAGCAATAAAAAAAGACGCGTACGCGTCTTTTTTTATTGCTTATTAATCACGGAAGTACGGTTCAAAACCGGAAGTGAATTTCTTTTTCTTGCCGCCTTTGCGCGAAGTCGATTGGTAGCCGCGGTCGTTACGATCATTACGATCATTGCGATCACTGCGTTCGCGACGTTTGCCGCGACTGAAATTGCGCTTTCCGCCGCTACGCTGATTTTGCCCCGAGCGCGGGCCGCGATGTGCAAAATTACCTTTCTTGCGGGCGAGCGGACGTTCCGCCGTGATGTTGACCGGCGTAGTATCGGGTTCTTCCGTCAGCAACTTAATCGCCGCCGCGACCAGTGTAACGGAATCCAACTCACGCAATAATTCCTCCGCAGAGGCGTGGAAACCGTCCAAGTTGTCCTGTTCGGCGGTGCGCACCAAGCTGGTCAACGCATTTTTGCGATTGCTTTCGATAACCTCGGATAAGCTGGGAATGGCACGACGGGCAATGCGACGACGAATCAAATGTTCGATTGCGCGCAGATGTTCCATTTCGCGCGGCACGACAAATGTCGTTGCCAAACCGGCCTGACCGGCGCGACCGGTACGGCCGACGCGGTGTACATAGCTTTCCGGATCCTGCGGCATGTCGTAGTTATAAACATGCGTTACGCCGCTGATATCAAGACCGCGCGCCGCCACGTCGGTAGCGACCAAAAGGTCGATCGTATTTTCACGGAATTGACGCATGACTTTATCACGCTTTGCCTGCGACAAGTCACCATGCAAACCCTCCGCCGTATAACCGCGTTTCTTTAATGCTTCGGTTACTTCATCGACGCGGCGTTTGGTACGACCGAAAATAATCGCAAGCGTCGGATCCTGCATATCCAAAAGACGGCAGAGTACATCGAATTTCTGGCGTTCCGGAACTTCAATATAGTCCTGGTCAATCAGATCAATCGTCACTTCTTTCATTTTCATGGTGACGTGTTCCGGCTCCGTCAGAAATTTATCGGCCAATTCACGAATGGCATTCGGCATCGTGGCGGAGAACAACAGCGTTTGCCGCTCCTCCGGCGTAGCGCTGACGATTTTGTTAATGTCATCGATGAAGCCCATGTTGAGCATTTCATCCGCTTCGTCAAGCACAACGAGCTGGATATTGTCGAGTGAAATGGTTCCGCGCTCCATGTGATCCATCAGACGACCCGGTGTCGCAACAATAATCGGCGGACGTTTGTTAAGACTGCGCAATTGACGGCCCATGTCCTGACCGCCGTAAATCGGCAATGCCCAGTGCGGCAAGTGTTGCGCCAAGCGATTGATTTCTTCTGCCGATTGAATGGCGAGCTCACGTGTCGGCGCCAGCACAAGGGCAAACGGACCTTCCCCTTTGGCCGGTACACGTTCCAGCATCGGAATACCGAATGCCGCTGTTTTACCCGTACCGGTTTGTGCCTGGCCGATCATATCACGGCCGCTCAAAGCGATCGGAATGGCCTCGCGCTGGATCGGTGTCGGCTCTTCAAAACCCATTTCATTCAGGGCGGTAATAATCGGTTTGGATATTTTCAAATTGATAAACTCTTCTAACATCTATTTCCTCCTTTATTCATCAAATATCTATTATATCATGAGATGAGATAAAATCATGCATAAATTCATATATTAATTTGTGCTATACTGAAAATATGAACTTTCCAAAGGGGTGATACGATGCGACGGTGGAAATATTTGGTAGTAGCGGTTGGTTTGTCTTTTGGTGTAACAATGACAACAGGCGCGGTAAATTTCGGGATCGGCATCGGTTTCGGTCATCATCACGGCGTCAGTGGTGGAATTTATACCGACATTCCGAGTGAAAGAGATCGTTATGACACGCGCTATCCGCAGTTTGAAAAAAGTTTTACCATTTTACAGCAAGCCGGGTTGCAAGGCGAACGCGTCGGTCGCAATGCGTATGAAGTGACGCTTAAAACCGAACCGCAGAAATGGGTGCCTCGTCTGGTAACGGCGCTGGAACAAGCCGGCTATACAGCGGTGACGGTTACCGCAATGGGGAATGAGAATAATACTTTTTGGATGATTGAGTACCACGACCCGCAAGCGGAATCGTTGTGGCGCGAACATCCGGATCTTGCCCTTACTATACCGCAGCGCCTTTTGGTTTATCGGAGTCACGACAAAACACGGCTGCTTTTGCCGAACACGGAAGCGTTGGCATATGATCAGCGCAACGGTAAAGTGTCCGCGGCAACAGAAGTGCAAAAAAGATTATTGGAGACAATCGTTTTAACATTGTCATAAAAAATCCCCTCCGGGGGATTTTTTTTATAATCGTATTTTAGTAAATCATAAGTTATTCATCATTCCCACGCATCGGTAAAAGAGCCTCGATGATATAATAAAAAAAACACACTAAAGGAGCTGCTATGCGCATTATTCATACGGCCGATTGGCATTTAGGACGAATTTTTTATGAACGTTACTTGACGGAAGATCAGGCGTACACGCTGCAGGATTTCAGCGCATTGGTGCATGACTACCGACCGGACGCGGTGGTGGTTGCGGGCGATATCTATGACCGCGCAGTGCCGCCTACGGATGCCGTGCATTTGTGGGATGATATGGTAACGGAATTAAGCTACGCCGACATTCCTTTCATCGCGATCAGCGGTAATCACGACAGCACCGATCGCTTGTCGTACGGGTCGCGGCTTTTGCGCGAAAGCGGTGTCTATATTTACGGCATGGCAGAAGCTGATACCGCGCCGCTTGTGCTTGAGGATGCGGCGGGACCGGTGTGTTTTTGCCCGTTTGCGTTTGCCGATCCGGCGACGATACGAATCAAATACGATGAACCGCAGGTGCGTGATTATGACAGCTTATTTCGCGTGCAGGCAGAGCGTCTGTTGCAACAGGTACCGTCATCGGCCCGGCGTATTGCCGTGGCGCATGCCTTTGTGGCCGGCGGCAGCCCGTCGGATTCGGAACGGCCGCTTTCCGTTGGGGGATCGTCACAGGTAGGAACGGATGTATTCCAAGATTTTCACTACACGATGCTCGGACATTTGCACCGACCGCAAACTATGGCGGAAGGTAAATTACGTTACAGCGGCTCTTTGCTAAAATATTCCTTCAACGAGGCGGAGCAACAGAAAAGCGTTGATTTGGTCGAGATTGATGCGGCGGGAGCGGTGCAGCGGGAGAGTGTTACCTTGCGCAAGCGTCATGATTTGCGCATCATTACGGGAGCGTTTCAGGAACTTATGGGCGACCTTACGCCGTCGAGTGATGATTACTTGCTATTACGACTGACGGATGAGGCGCCGGTGCTGGCCGCGATGAGTCGGCTGCGCGAAAAATTCCCGAACGTGCTGGCCCTGGAACCGATCGGCCTCAAAGCGCAGCAGGGGGAGCGCACCACAGCGGATATTCGTCGGTTAACCTATACGGATATGTTTGCGCAATTTATCGAGGATGTCGGCGGTCGCCCGCTCGATAAAACCGAGGCACAGGTTATGACCGAAGTATGGCAGGAGGCGGAGTCATGAGACCGTTACGTTTGATGATGCAGGCATTCGGTCCCTATGTGGCGGCGCAAACAATTGATTTTACTCACCTCGGTGAGCGGCAGTTCTTTTTGGTGCACGGACCGACCGGTGCGGGCAAGACGACGATTTTCGACGCGATTTGTTTTGCGCTTTACGGTAAAACCAGCAGCGAACGTGATGCGCGTAATATGCGCAGTGCGTATGCACCGACATCGTTACCGACACGGGTGGAACTTGATTTTGCACTCGGCGATACCTGCTATCGTGTTGTGCGTGAGCCGGCGCAACGCCTGACCAAACAAAGGGGTACGGGAACAACGGAGCGCCCGGCCAAAGTGGAATTTATCAAGATCGCAGGCGACGGCAAGGAATTGGAATCGATGGGCGATCGCAATGTGCAAGGCAAAATTTTGGACCTGATCGGTTTTGATGTCGATCAGTTCCGTCAGGTCGTGCTTTTGCCGCAGGGGAATTTTCGTCAACTTTTATTGGCGAGTTCGGCGGAACGAGAGCAGATTTTGGCCAAGCTTTTTGCGACGGAAATCGCAGCCCGCGTAGCGTCGTTGTTGAAAGAGCGCGCTCAGGCGCTCGCTTCCTCTTTTGAAGAGGCGAAGCGCGATCGGGAACGCGATTTGGGGGCGGAAAATGTTACCACAGAAGAAGAATTGCAATCTGCCATACAAACAACCCAAGCGGAATTGAACGAAGCGAAAGACGCGGAGCTCGTTTTGGCAAAAGCTCGCCAAGAAGCACAGCAGTCGGCGCAAGCAGCGCAGACATGGCAAGACCTTAAAAGCAAAGAAAAAACCGCGCTCGCTGTGCAGAAAAAACTTGCCGACGAGTCCGAAATGATGCAAGAAAAGACCGCAGAACTGGAGCGTTGGCAAAAAGCAGCGACGATGGCCGACAGTATGCAGGCGCTCACCGATGAACAAACGAAGGGATCCCAATATCGTGATCGCCAACGCAAGTTGGAACCGGAATTAAAACAACTGCAAGAGGAGACTCTTTACTGGGGGAAAGAAGAAGAATTTTTAAATGCGGAACGTTCCGCGCAAAGTGAATATAAGCTGGAGCAAGAGCGTCTAACGAGAGTCATCGGTTGGTTTGACGAAGCGGCGCAATTGACACGGCAAGAAGAAGAAAATAAAAAGAAACACACTGCGGCGCAAGCGCGGCAAAAAGCGGCGCAGGCGGAAACGGAGCGGATCACAAAAACCATCACGGATCTTTCCGAGCAAGGGAACGCGCTTCGTGAGTTGGCGGAGAAAACACCGATTTGGGAAGAAAAATTGGCGTCGCAGCGGCGAGAACAAAAGGAATACCAAGCGTATCGGAAATGGCAGCAAGACCATGCCGCGGTCAGCGAGGATATTGAAATCGCGAAAAACACGCTTGCTCTGCAGCAGACCGCTTTGCAAAACGCTGTCCAGAGGCGAGAACGTTTGGCCGATCTGCGTGAAAAGAATTGGGCGGCATGGTTAGGCGCAGAACTTACAGCAGGTGCTCCCTGCCCGGTATGTGGCTCCCTGCATCATCCGCAACCGGCGGTAGCCGATGAGGAGATGCCGGATGAAGCAACGTGGCAAGATGCGCAGGAAGAAGAAAAGCTTGAGCAGGAAAAATTGGCGGCAACGCAACAGCTTTTGAGCCAGCTGACGGAACGTGAATCTCTGTTGGCACAGGAGTTGAACGCGGCGGATGCTTTGTTGGTATCGCTTACTGATACACAACTTATAGAGCAGGAGGCCGAATTGCAGGCGAAACATCAAGAGGCAACGGCTGCGCAAGCGGAATTTGAACGCGTTAAAGTGCAGTTGACCGCGCAACAGGAGCAGGAGAAAAAAGCGAACGAAACACTGCAAAAAATCAATGAAGAACTTGCGGAAATCGAATCAGCAGTAACGGTGGTAGCGACCAAACGTGAGGAAGCGCAACGACAGATTCCGCTACAGTTCACAAATGCGGAGTCGGTGAAAGCGCAAGTTGTGCAGTTGCGAGAGAAAATAGAAAACTACGAACGGCGCGAAAAGGCATTTTCGTCAAAGGCGAAAGAGGTTCAAAAAAAAGAGCAGGATCTTCGTCAACAATACGAAGAAGTAACAAGACGACTGGAAGAATGTCGTCATAACTATAAAACGAAACGCGACGCATTGCTCGAGCGCGCCAAATCATCGGGTTTTACCGATATGACGCTGTTGGCCGCGGCGATTGTTCAGGAGTCCGTCATTACCGAACGTCAGCAAGAAATTCAAAAATATCAAGCGGATTGCATCGCTAACCAAACCCGTTTAGAAGAAATAAAAAAAGAACTGGACGGCATGGCGGTGCCCGACTTGCCAAAAGTCATGGCGGCCGTCAGTCAAGCCGAAAAGGAACATAAAGCGGCGGTCGAACGGACGACGATGCTCGGCATAAAAGTCAAACGATTGGCGGATGCCGCGCAAAAAATGAAGGAATACGCGCAGATATTTGCGAAACTCGATCAGAAACAGGCTGTCGTGGGACGCTTATCCGAATTGGCCAATGGCAGCAGTGTGACAGGCGAGCAGGGACGGTTGAGTTTTCAGCGCTACGTTTTACAGACGTTGCTTGACGATGTCATCATGGCCGCCAATATACGCTTGGAAAAAATGAGTCACCGACGGTACCAGCTTGTGCGTGCGCAAGCGGCAACCGATCAACGTCGCGCTGCGGGGTTGGATTTAGAAGTCAACGATTTTTGGACCGGAGATCGTCGGCCCGCCAATACGCTTTCGGGTGGCGAAACATTTCAGGCATCGCTCGCGCTGGCGTTAGGGCTTGCTGATACAGCGCAGGCCTATGCCGGGGGATTGCGTTTGGATACCGTGTTCGTTGATGAAGGGTTCGGGACATTGGATGCGGACGCGTTAAACGAAGCGATTCGTATTTTAACGGATTTACGTGAGGGCGGTCGACTTGTCGGTATTATCAGTCACGTAGAAGAATTGCGTCAGCGCATCGATACGCGTTTGGAAATCGAAAAGACGGAAACAGGCAGTCGGGCCCATTGGGTGTTAGGGTAATTGCAGAATATAAAAAAATTTGTTACAATGAGCATATCGAAAATGTTCGAATAAGAATTTCAGTAAAGGAGCGATGTCGATGTCCTTTCGATTTGACCATAATAACTTAAATGTTTTGGACTTGGAAAAAAGTCTTGCCTTTTATGAAAAAGCGTTGGGAC
>USPU01000025.1 GCA_900556745.1 uncultured Veillonellaceae bacterium | reverse complement strand
CGGGCGGTGCTCGCCACGCTGCGGCATTATGAAATTCCGCTCGCCGGTAAACACGCGGTGGTGATCGGTCGCAGCGATGTCATCGGCAAACCGGTTGCGCAATTGCTGCTGGCGGCCAACGCGACGGTGACCATTTGCCACTCCAAAACGCAGGACTTGCCGCATTTCACGCGCGCGGCGGATATTTTGGTCGCGGCGGTCGGCAAAGCGATGATGGTGACGCCGGACATGGTGAGTGATGATGCGGTTGTCGTCGATGTCGGCATCCATCGCGTCGACGGCAAAACCGTCGGCGATGTCGCGCCGGAGGCGCTCGCGAAAGCGCAGGCGGCGACACCGGTTCCGGGCGGTATCGGTTCGGTAACGACCGCGCTCATGCTGGACGCGGCGGTGACCGCGGCGTTGCGGCATCATCCGTAAGAAATGACGGTACGGAAGTATTGCGCTTTCGTACCGTTTTTTGTATAATGAAATAACCGGCGACTGTGCAGAGGTCGTTTATGGCAACCTTTCGGGGCTTGTGCAATGGAAGTTCGTGAACCCTGTCAGGTCCGAGAGGAAGCAGCAGTAAGCGAATCCTTTCATGTGCCACGAGGTAACTCGGGAGGTTGTCATAAACGGTTTCTGCCGGTAACCGGATATCGCAGCGTTCCGCTGCGTTTTTTATTTCGTACAGAAAAGAGGCAAGGCATGGCGTACTTGGCATTGTATCGTAAATGGCGGCCGCAGACGTTCGCTGACGTCGTCGGTCAGGATCCGATCGCGCATACGCTTGCGCAAGCGGTAGCCCGCGGTAAAGTGGCGCATGCATATTTGTTTTCCGGTCCGCGCGGCACGGGCAAGACGAGTATGGCGAAAATTTTAGCCAAAGCGCTCAACTGTATTCACGGACCCACGGCGGAACCGTGCAATGCGTGCGAACGTTGTCGGGAGATTACGCAAGGCACGGCCTTTGATGTGAGTGAAATTGACGCGGCGTCCAATCGCGGCATTGACGAGATGCGCGCGTTGCGGGATACCGTCGCACAATTGCCGACGGTTGCGCGGACCAAAGTGTATATCATCGATGAAGCGCATATGCTCACCAAGGAAGCGGCGAACGCGCTACTGAAAACGCTGGAAGAGCCGCCGGAACATGTTGTGTTTATTTTGGCGACGACCGAACCGGAACGCTTGCCCGCCACCATTATTTCACGTTGCCAGCGCTATGAATTTCGGCGTATTTCCGTGGCTGCGATCACTGCGCAACTGTTGAAAGTGGCGCAGGGTTCGGTCATCGAATTGAGCGAAGGCGCGGCGCGGTTGATTGCCGTACGCGCGGAAGGCGGTTTGCGCGACGCTCTAAGTCTGTTGGATCAATGCGCCGGCACCGGCGGCGCGATTACGGATGCCGTGGTGACTACGGTCTTGGGATTACCGGATCAGGAAGAAATCACGGGTTTGGCGGAAGCCGTTTTAGCGCGTGACAGCGCGCGAGCATTGCAAATTTTTCAGGAAATTTTAGCGTCAGGCAAAGAACCCGCCGTTGTATTGCAGCAGCTGTTGCAATGGCTGCGCGATGCTCTTTTGTGTCAAATCGACCCCGACTTTCCGGAACTTGCGATCTACGGTAAGGCGCTTTCGCGCTTACAAAAAATGGCACAAACCATACCTGCCGGCCGTTTGGCCACGCTCGCCACGCGCACGGCGGACGGTTTGCGGGAAGCGCGGTTTGCCGGCTCCGTACGCATGGCGACGGAACTTACTTTGTTGGCGCTTTGCCGCAGCGGCGGGGAAGTGAATGCCGCCGAGTGGGAAGAGCGTATCACGGCGTTGGAAAATAGAGAGGCGGTTGTTTCACCGGCCTTGCTGCAACGTGTAGCCGCGCTGGAAGAAGCCGTGCAACGCGGCGCCACGGCGAAAGCGCGGCGTGCCGAGCCGAGTCCGCCGCTGCCGGACGATGAAGACGCGGCGGTCAGCGCTGAAGAATGGGAAATGAACTTGGCGCCGCCTCCCATCGCTGATGAGGAAGAACCGGCGGCGCCGCCAGAGACAGTACATATGCCGTTGCGGTCACCGCGGAAAAAAACGGCCGGGCCGCCCAAAGCACCGGCGAAACCGTTACCGACGGAACCTGTCGCTTCGCAGTGGAATTCTTCCGCGCCGCAGCATCGAGAAAAGGTAGCTCGACCTTCGGCGAAGAAGCCGGAAAAAGCGACGGAGAACGTTGACTTTTTTGTGCTTCCCGAGCAATATGACGGGATTTGGCAAAACGTTGTCGAGACGCTTTTCGCCCGCAAAAAAATGGCGCAGGCTGCCTGCTACCGCAATGCGAAACTTCTTTTGATCGCCGGCGCTCATGCCGTGATCGCGATCGACCATACGTTTTTGGTCGATGCGGCGAATCGGCCGGATTACCGACAGGAGGTAACCGCTATTTTGCAGGAACTCATCGGCGCGGAACTGACGCTTTTAGCGGTGTTTTCCAAAAGCGCGCAGGCGGACGAAGCGCGCGCTCGCGCCGAAGCGTTACGAGGAAGTGCAGCGCCGTCGTCTGAAAAAACAACGGTTTCCGCATCTTCGGTGACATCGCCGGGGGAGTACCGCAAGATCCGCCGGGAGGATATTGACCCCGCGGATCAAAATGATCCGGTGCTCGCGAACGCCTTGCAGTTTGCCGGTGACTGTGATATATATGTATGGGAAGAATAAAACCGTATTGGACTATTTATCTACCGTGAAAGAGGGGCAATCAATGTTTGGTAATAAAGCGCAAATGGCCGGCATGATGAAAAAGGTCAAAAAAATGCAGGACGACATGGCCAAAATGCAAGACGAATTGAAACGCAAAACAACCGAAGTAACAGCGGGCGGCGGTGCGATCCGTCTCGTGATGAACGGTGAAAAACAAATTACGGAATTAAAAATTGATCCGGCGGTCTTGGAAGCGCAGGACGCCGAAATGCTGGAAGACTTGGTAACGGCGGCCGTCAATGAAGCGGGACGTAAAATTGACGACATGGCTTCGCAGGAAGTCAACCGAATTACCGGCGGGATGGGTCTTCCTCCGGGAATGTTTTAATGAACGAACCGTTAGAGCGGCTGACGGAACAATTTCGTCGCCTGCCCGGCGTCGGCGTGAAAACCGCCCGCCGCTTGGCGTATTTTATTCTGGAAGAGCCGCAGGAGTCGGTGGATGCGTTTATTGAGGCCATCACGACCGCGAAAGCGCAGACCAAGTACTGCTCCGTGTGCGGCAATCTGTCCACCCAGGACCCCTGTGAGTTTTGCGCCGATCCGCGGCGCGATCACAGTGTGATTTGCGTGGTTGAATCTCCCACCGATGTGCAAGCCATGGAACGCTGCCATGAATATCACGGCGTGTACCACGTATTGCATGGCGCGCTTTCGCCTTTGGACGGCATTCAGCCGGAACAGCTCCATATTCGCGAACTTTTGGAACGTTTGCGAGACGACACGGTGCAGGAGATCATCATGGCCACCGATCCGGACGCGGAGGGGGAAGCGACGGCTCTCTATATAGCGGGCTTGGTCAAACCCATCGGCATCAAGGTCACGCGCATCGCGCGCGGCCTACCGGCGGGTGGAGATATCGGTTTTGTGGACGGCGTCACCTTAGCCGGCGCGGTCGCCCACCGTCAAAGTATGTAAGGAGGAGAGTAATATGGTAGCATTGAATACCCTGATTACTTTTGTTGTGGTCGCGATCATCGCGATTTTAATTTTCCGCGTCTTGGGCTGGGCGCTAGCTCCGTTTATCGGTAATATCATTGCCGGCGGACTCTTGTATTGGCTGATCGATGCGATGCTCATGAAACTTCCCTGGACATTTTTGGATGCCATTATCGTCGCTTTATTCGGCATCCCGGGAACGATCGTGATTGCTATTTGTCGCGCCTTGTTTTAATCTGAAAAGCAGCTTTCGGGCTGCTTTTTTATTACCCGTATTTGCGCGTACGCGAATAAAAGGAACGGGGCCGCATGAGATATGTTGTCAGTAAAGAAGTATTTGCCGCATGGTCTCACCATATGACGGGATGTGACAAAAAGAGATTCTGTAATACAGAAATCTCTTTTTGCGTGGGGGAATGCGTTTTGACAAGTCGTGTGACGTTCGCTTACGCTGGCATGAACAGCTTGTTTATAGCGCTGCGATACGAACGCAATTGTTTTACTATGTGCTATAATAAAGAATATAGGAGGGAAGACGATGAGCGTAAATCCGAGATTGGTCAGCCCGGCAATGGACAGCCTACTGGATGCGTTGCTGGCACTTGAAACGCGCGAGGAAGGGTATGCGCTTTTGGAAGATTTGTGCACCGTTTCCGAGCTGCGAGACTTGAGCATGCGCTGGCAGGTGGCGCAGTTGCTGCACAGCGGTCAAAAATATGAATATATCGAATCGCTTACGGGGGCGAGCTCCGCAACGATCAGTCGCGTCAAACGCGCGTTGCGTTACGGCGCGGACGGTTACCAAACGATGCTGGAGCGGTTAGAGGGAAAGGATACGTAGATGGAAGCACTGGAGAAGAGTCATAACGGCTTTAAGGCGTATGATATTCGCGGCATCGTGCCGACGGAAGTGGATGAAGAAGTAAGTTACCGTGTCGGCCGCGCGTATGCGGACCAATATAAGGCGCGCAAAGTAGCGATCGGGCGGGATATCCGCGAAAGCTCGCCGCGCCTTTCTGAGGCGTTGGCGCGCGGTTTGACGGACGGCGGCGTGGATGTGTATGATATCGGCGTCTGCGGCACCGAGATGGTATATTTTGCAACATTTCGTCACGGTTTGGACGGCGGCGTCATGGTGACGGCCAGTCACAATCCGGTCAACTACAACGGTTTGAAACTGGTGCGTGAAGAATGTATTCCGATTAGCGCGGATACCGGCTTAAAAGAAATCGAAGAGCGCGTTTTCGCCGGTCATTTTGCCACGCCGGAAGCAAAAGGTGTCTGTCGAGCGCTGGACGTACAGAAAGAGTATATCGAAACTCTATTGCAGTACGTGGATATGAGTCATTTGAAGCCCATGCACATCGTGGTGAATGCCGGCAACGGCGGCGCGAACTTGGCGTTTCGCGATTTGAAAGAGCATTTACCGTTTACCTGGCATGAATTGTACATGGACGCGGACGCGACCTTTCCTCACGGCGTACCGAATCCGATGATCGAAGAAAATCGGCTGGTGACGAGTCGGGCGGTCATAGCGGAAAAAGCGCAATTGGGCGTGGCCTGGGACGGCGATTTCGATCGTTGCTTTTTAGTGGATGAAAAAGGTAATTTTGTTGAAGGCTACTATGTCTTGGGATTGCTCGCGGAACACTTTTTAGCGCAGGATCCGCACGCGACCATCGTGCATGATCCGCGTTTATACTGGAACACGCAGGCGATTTGTGAACGTTACGGCGCCACCGCGGTGGAATCCAAAGGCGGTCATGCTTTTATGAAAGAAACGATGCGGCGCGTGGACGGTCTGTACGGAGCGGAAATGAGCGCGCACCATTTTTTCCGTGATTTTTCCTATTGTGACAGCGGCATGATTCCCTGGCTTTTGGTCGCGCAGATCATTTGCGAAACAGGCAGACCGCTCTCGCAACTGATTGCTGATATGGAGGCGCAGTTCCCTTGCAGCGGCGAGATCAATCGTGTCGTAAAATCAACGGAGGAAACGTTAGCCGTCGTCGAAGAAGCGTATCGCGATCAGGCGCGGGAAGTAAAACATTTGGACGGCTTGAGCATGGATTTCGGCACATGGAGATTCAATTTGCGGCAGTCGAATACCGAACCGCTGGTACGTTTCAATTTGGAAACGCGCGGTGATCGGGAGTTGATGCAAACCAAGCGGGACGAAGTGTTGGCGCTGATTGAAACGACAGTAAAATAATTGGCAATAAAAAAGAACGCGATCGCGTTCTTTTTTATTGCTTAATTTTTGTTTTTCAATACCCGCGTTTTTTATCAATGACATTTTTCAGCTTCTGATCGCTTAAAAAGCGTTGCCAATTATCCGCCAAGAGGTCCAGAACTTTGTCCATGTAGCCGTAGACGCGCGCCGCGGTATGCGGAGTCAAAATCACATTGTCGAGCGTCCACAGCGGCGAATCTTCCGGTAACGGTTCCCGTGCGGTGACGTCGAGACCCGCGCCCGCGACGTGACCCGATTGCAGCGCCTCAATCAAGGCGGCTTCGTCAACGATGGTGCCGCGCGCGATATTGATGAAATAAACGCCTTTTTTCATCGCGGCGATTTCTTTGGCGCCGAAATATCCTTCCGTTTCCGGTGTGCCGGGCAGCGCGCACATGACGACGTCGGCCTCCGGCAAGACACGTATTAATTCATCGTTGGTGATGACGCGGTCAACCAAAGCCTCTTCCGTAAGATGATTTTTTACCGCGATGATTTCCGCGCCGAAGGCCGCGCAGCGTTTGGCGATTTCTTTACCGATGCCGCCGAAACCGGCGATCAACACTTTCGTGTTTTCCAGCGAGGTAAATGACTGCGGATCCCAATTTTTTCCCGCTTGCGCCGTGACGGCGTGTTTTAATTTGTGACGCAACGCGAGCAGCAACGCCAGCGCCCGCTCCGCGACCGGCGCATCGTGAATCGCGGCGGTGTGCGTCAAGACGATATCGTTTTGTTGCATGGGCGGCGGTAAGAGTTTTTCAATCCCGGCGCTCATGCTGTGCAGCCAGCGCAGTTTCGGCGCGGCTTCCAGCACGGGAAGCGGATCCATCGAGCCCCACAAGGCCACCGCATCGGCATCTTTCAGGTGCGGTAGCGCCTCGCTCATTTTAGCGTACGCTTCGACAGTGGCATCGGGGCGGACCCGTTGCAAGCGTTCCAAACGTTCCGGTGTCAGGTGGTTGAGTACTACCAGTTTTGGTATGTTCATTCCTCCTCCGTGTTCCTTTGCTTTTATTATACCGTAAATATCGCGACCGGCAGCTTGTCGTATCAAAAAAACAACCGCAGCAAGCTACGGTTGTTCGTATTCGGTGGTTTCATCGAGCAGCGCTTCGAGCGCGCCGATCTGATTACGCGGCAAGACGAAGACCAGTCGATCGTGAGCCTCGATTTCCGTTTCGCCGCGCGGCACCACCGTCACGCCTTGGCGATCGATGGAGGTGACTAACGCGTGCGGCGGCAGCGCGATGTCGCGCAAAGCCGTGCCGGCGAGCGGGCTGTGTTCGGAAAGAACGGCGGTCGCCTGCATCATCGTCGTATCGAAATCGGGCCGCGGTTTTTCTTTACGTAAAATATTTTGCAACAGATATTCATAAATCGGCGGTGTACCGAGCGCGTTCGCCGTGTAATACGCCAAGAGACAGCAAATGGCGAGCGGTAAAAAGTAGGAGATGCGCTGCGTCATTTCAAATAAAAGCAACAGAGACGTGAGCGGACTGCGCACAACCGCCGTCAGATAGCCGGCCATCGCCAGCACGATGAAGAGCACGACGTATTCCGGCGCGACCATTTGTCCGAACAGACAGCCGAGAATCGCGCCTTGAATTAAAATCGGCAGGAAGATGCCGCCCGGTACGCCGGAGGCAAACGAAATCAAGGAAAAAACGGTTTTAACCACGAAGAGAAGCAATAACCACCAAAGCGCATGCGGCGCACTTAACAGTTCGCCCAAGATCGGATGTCCGCCGCCCAAGACAATCGGGAAGAAGAGCATCAGCGCGAACGAGCAGAGAATCGCCGGCAGCGGTCGCAATAAAATATATAAATTTAATTTGCCGTACACATAGTAGCAGCCGCGCAGACCCCAAAAATATACGGTGCCCATGCAACCTGAAACAATGCCGAGCAGAACGACCCACGGGTACATGCTGACCGGCATTTTTCCGATCTCGGGAAAATGGAAGATCGGCGTCAGACCGAATACGTATTGACTGACGACATCCGCCGTTACGGCGGCGGCAAAGCAGCTGATGATCAAGCGCTTCGTGATCGTTTTATGAATTTCTTCCAGTGAAAACAGCACGCCGGATACCGGCGCGCTGAATGCGACCGAAAGGCCGGCCGCCGCGCCGCATGACATCAAATTTTGCGCCCGAATATAGTTATGTTTCAACCCCCGGGCGACGAGTTTACCGCACATCGCTCCGAGCTGAATGGACGGGCCTTCGCGTCCGAGCGATAAGCCGCAAAGAGCGGCGATGGTTCCGCCCAAGTATTTATGCAGCAAGACCGAAAGCGGAGAAGTCTGAATCCGACCGGTGATTTCCGCGGTCACCTGCGGGATACCGCTGCCGCCCGCATACGGTTCGCGACGAACGATCGCGCCCAGCGCAATGGCGCCGATGCAAAAAGAGATCAGGATCAGCGGTAATCGGGACCAGTCCAAGGCGGCCAGTTGCGCCAAGTAACTGACGCTGTCTTCGCACCAGCTGATCAGCAAACGATAAATGACACCTGCACCGCCCGCCAGCAAACCGACCAAAATACCCTCCAAGAGCAAGGTGGAATCGGTTCGCAAAGAGCGACTACGCAGCGTTTCGATTTTTAAAAATGACATATCCGATCCTTTCATTTAGTAAGTATATTTATAATGCGCTTTTACATAATGTTACGTCAAGTGTCACCACCGAATTAAATTTTTTAACAAATAATTTTGACTGTACATTCGCGAACATATTCTCTATAATAGAATTAATCGATAGATACTTGGAGGAGGGAAAGAAATGCGTAAACTAGCTATTTTAACAGCGTGTGCATGCTTGGTAGCGGGCGCCGCGATGGCAGCGCCGGTGACGTATATTCCGGAAGGCGGCACGAATGTAGGTTACGGTTACAACGGAGCGCAGGATGGTTCGCATGCGGTCTACGTGGAACACGGTATCGCCGATAAAGTCGTGATTGGCGCGGAATATCGCGACCTCGTCAACATGGGCAATGAATTTGATGTGTACGGTAAATATCGTTTGAACGATAACGTATATGTGACTCTCGGCAATCGCAACTACGACGTAGCCGGCAACAAACTCTACGCGGGCGTAGAAGGTATGACCTACCTGACCGAAAAGTTTGACGGCTATGCCAGCGTGAAAGTTTCGAGCGAAGAAAAAGAATACAAAGTCGGTGCTTTGTATGATCTGAACCCGAACTTCGACTTGGACGTTAACTACACGTACCAGGATCGCGACGAAGACATGAACCGTAAAGGCGTCGGCGTCGGCTTGAACTACCGCTTTTAAACACAAAAAAAGACTCGCTCGGCGAGTCTTTTTTTATTGTGCGAATATAATATGTGAAAATGTTTGGTTTCCGCTTACCGTCTGTCATTTAATGTCTGAGGGATTCCGGACCAAAGTTTCTGATCATTCGTTCGAACGGATCTTCCTGCTGCGGTTTCATATCCATGGGCAGTCCCGGATAGGTAGTTGTCTGCTCCTTGGTTACCGTTGTCGTGACGCCGGTGGTGCGTTTATGCCCGTGCATCTTGGAGATTTCAAAATAGGGCAGATCCTGCTCTTTCAGCGCGGGTAAAAGCGGTTGCTTGGCTTTCTGAGCCGGTGATTTTTTGAAGATCGAGAACACCGACATCGCGGCGTTGGTCCATTTTTCAAAGCCGGTTTCGGCTACGCCGTCAAAACCCAGTTGCACTTTGCCGGCCGGCGGCTGCACGCGAACGGAGTGACCGTGTCGGGTTTCTTGGGAGCGATCTTCGGTGTGCGTCACCGTTTCCGTGCGCGTTTCTTTGGTCATGACCCGTTGTATGCGCGTGGCATCGTTGGCGGGAGCCTCCAGCGCGAATGCGGAGGGAGTGGCGGAGAGCAGTACGAGAGCCGCCAAGAGGGTAGTGGTAAGTTTGTTCATTGGGGAAACTCCTTTGGAATTAATTTCACACGGAGCGTTGCCGCATCCATTGCAGTAGACAGAATAATGACGCGTCACGCTCGGCTTTGTCTGTACGTTTTGACAGACGAAAATGATGAAATTTATTGTAGGGGATAGTGGGAATAATTGTCAATTGATTTTCCATTCCGATCAAGAATACAGAAAACGCGGATATGGAATATATAATCAAACAAAAAACTACAATCATTGTGGAATGCGAAATATAAAAATATTTTCTCAGTGAAATGTGAAATGTCAAGTCGTGCTTGACAAAATTAATGTTATTAAGGCGCGCGTTATGATACAATAAAGATGAATGAGAATAGAGGAGGCGGAAGAGCTTGGCGTATGCAATTGCGTTCGGGATTGCGCTCATCGTGACCTATGTCATTACCCCTGCCGTGAAGCGTTTGGCCTGTCGGGTCGGAGCGATGGATAATCCCAATGCGCGCAAGGTTCATCATGGAGCCGTACCGCGTTTGGGCGGTTTAGGAATATATATCGGATTTTTGGCATCGGTGCTGTACAGCTTGCCGTTATCGACCGAAGTGATCGGTTTACTGATGGGGTCGGCCGTGATCATTGCGGTCGGCGTATGGGATGATATTTGTCAGATTCCCGCCAAGGTAAAACTGCTCGGTCAGATTTTGGCGGCGGTTGTGTTGGTAGCGTGCGGTGTACGCGTCGATTGGGTATTGAACCCGTTCGGCGATTATATTTATTTAAGTGCGTTCATTTCCGTACCGCTCACGATTTTGTGGGTGGTGGGATTCACCAATATGGTGAACCTGATCGACGGCTTAGACGGTTTGGCGGCCGGCGTAAGCTCAATCGCCGCCGTTTCCGTAGCGTTGATCGCGTACCAAATGGGGCAATGGAACAGCGTGGCGATCACGGTCGCGATGGCGGGCGCGGCGATCGGTTTTCTGCAGTATAATTTCAACCCCGCGAAGATTTTCATGGGCGATACAGGCAGTATGTTCTTAGGCTACACGCTCGCCGCGGTATCGATCATGGGCGTGATGAAAACAGCGGCTACCGTCGCTTTGGTCGTGCCGGTCATAGCGCTGGGTTTACCGATTATGGATACGGCGCTGGCGATCGTGCGGCGCAAGCTTTCGGGCGTGCCTATTTTCGCGCCGGACCGCGGGCATTTACATCACCGTCTGCTCGATAGCGGCTTATCGCAAAAACAGGTGGTTTTATTGATGTATGCGATTACCGCGTTCCTAGGTATGATCGCTTTATTGGTGGTACATTTAAATGTCGTTTTCGGTGCCGTCGTAGTCGGTGTGGTAACGGCGGCGGGACTTTGGTGGGCACGCTACTTGGGCATGATTGCAGGCGGCAAGTGCGCGTCGGAAAAACACTGAGGAACATTTTATGACCATCAAGGT
>USPU01000024.1 GCA_900556745.1 uncultured Veillonellaceae bacterium | reverse complement strand
GACGCGGACTCTTGGCCGCAACCCGCCAGCATCAATACTCCCAAACAAAGCGCCAGCAGGCGCCACAGGATTTCTTTCATAATACCCCCTTACTTTATGTTTATTATACCATTCTTGACTCGTCAGTGCGTGTGAAAAGCATATTTACTATAAGCGCAGGCCAAATACGATTCGTTTGGTCGTAAAACGATATTGATATTATCGCGAAAGTATCATAAACAGGCAGTCAGCGTGCGCGTTTTTCGGTCCGCGAATCGACTACAAAAAATGTATAAATAAAATCTGCCAAGCAAAAATATTATCTCTGCATCGCGTCCGCACCAAATATCGTATTCTGCTCAAAATTGATTCAACACCAAAGACGAGTATTCGAAAGCTTTACAGAATACCGTCAGTCATGCGGCCGGGAGATTTCAGAAGAAGTTTCTTATACAGTAAGCAGTATGCATTTCTGCGGAGCATCAAAAATAAATTTAAGTCTTGACGTATCATGATGCTTTCTCTATAATTAACGGGAAAGATTTATAAAAATGTAAAATGTTGTTAGACTTTATTGCACCTAATTGAGAATGAAGAGTAGAGGAGTTTATTTTATGAAATTAAAATCCGCAACATTATTGCTCGTGTTGGCGGGGATGGTAAGCGCGCAGGCCGCGCAACCGTTCGGTGATGTAACGCCGCAGGATTGGGCGTATCAAGCGGTGCAGCAGCTGGCTGCCGAAGGGATCATCGAAGGATATCCCGATCAGACGTTCCGAGGAGAAAAGGCGATTACCCGTTACGAAATGGCGCAACTGGTCGCCCGCGCAATGGTCAAAAAAGACCGGATGAATGCTGAACAGCAGCAACAGCTGCAACAACTCGAAGCGGAATTCGCGAATGAACTCAGCAGTCTCGGAGTTCGTGTCAGCGCGCTGGAAAAGCGCGTCGGCAATGTGAAAGTCAGCGGCGCGGTTCGTTTGTCCTATCAGACCGGCGATTCGGATATTCGTGACGGTTACGGCAGCGGTGATGACCGCGTTGAAGCAAAAGCCGATATTAAATTAGCTGCCAGCGTCAGCCCGCGAACCACGGTAACCACGGTTTTGGAATCGACGCACGCTCTTAACGGCGAACCGTACACGGACGCGGGGTATGCCGGATTTAAAGACTACAATAACTATGATAATCTGGAAGTCAAATATCTTTTTGCGCAGCATCATTTCGATAAAGGCTCGCTTGTTTTCGGTAAATACCGCGCGGACTTGGGCGTAACCGGTATTTTCTACAATGATGCGTTCAGCGGTGTCGGCCTGACTTTGGGCAACCCGACAAAGGGCAGTCATGTTAAAATTTCCTACGGGCACGTGCAGAGTCTGGACATGCCGTTCGTTCACCCGATGCTCGTCGCTTACGGGATTCAGAGCCGCGAGGATCATTCGGCGTTTACACCGGAATCGTTATTCGTCGAATATGCCTATCACCAGCAGCGTAAAGTCGATTTTACCGCTTGGCATTTACAACCGAGCAGCAAAACCGGCGAAGTCGTTAAAGTGTACGGCGTGGGGCTTTCCGTTTGGCCGCATCCGTTCGTCAACATCCACGGCGATTACATTTTGAACAACGCGAAAGACATAGTCAATAACGAAAAACCGAAAATCTGGACCGCCGGCGCGTCTTTCGGTATCGCGCACCCGGCGTATCCGCACTCCTTCCAGGTCGGTCTGGATTACTTCTCCAGCGATGCCGGTTCGTACTTCGGCGGCAACAAATTGGAAGTACTGCGTCCGTACCTGAGCGGCATGCAGAAACAGGATGCTCACTTCCTGCAAGGTGACTCATGGAAACCGGCGGGCAACCCGATCTATGATGGCGCGCAGGCGCAAGTCAAACAGCAGTTGGAATCGATTTACGGTAACCAATCGACCGCGTCTTACTTCGCCGACATGATGGCGGAATGGACATTCGATCCGAAAAATGCGCCGAAATATTTCCGTCAGAACTATACTCAAAAACACGGCGGCGCGGAAGGCTGGATGGCCAGTCTCAAATATGTACCGGTGAAAAACGTGTACATGGAAGCGTTCTACGTTTTCGATGCGAAAAATAAAGCGGGCGCAAAACTCGATGATACGTTCCGCATCCAGGCGACCTATCTCTTCTAACAGAACAAAAAGCGGCTTCGGCCGCTTTTTTGTTGCGTGCGCGATGCTACTGATTTTTGTCAAAATGTCGGTTGTAAAAGAGAATGCAAAAGCGCGTTAAAAGACTGTCAAGTAAGGGAAACGGAAGATGGAACACGCCGCTCCGTGTTATAATACACTCGAGGTGATGAAGTGAATCCAAATATTCGTATGTTGGCGATCGACATGGACGGCACGCTGTTACATGACGACACGACGATTTCGCCATACACACATGACATATTGACGCAGGCACTGGCGGCCGGCGTGCGGGTAGTCGTGGCGACAGGGCGCATGTTTTGCTCGGCGCGACAACTGGCGACCGAACTCGGACTGGGAGATGTGCCTCTGGTCACGTATTCGGGCGGACTGATCGCCAAGTGCATTTCCGGTGAAATTTTATATCACACACCGATCCCGCTGGCCACCGCGCGCGAAATCGTGGCGACGGCGCGCGAGTTGGACGCGTTTGTGCATGCGTACGTGCATGATGAATTGTGGGTGCGCTTTCGCGACCGACGCGTCGATGAGTATGAGAAACACAGCCGCATCGAAGCGAAAGTTATCGGTGCTGAAATGGATGCGCTATCGGCTGCGCCGACGAAACTTTTGATCAACGAACCCGATCCGCAAAAAATCGCGCGCATAGCCAAGGTATTGCGGGAAAAATTTACCGGTCGGGTGCACTTTGTACAGTCGTCGCCGATGTTCTTTGAAATGGTGGCGCCTCACGTCAGCAAAGGGGTCGCCGTCGAGCAGTTGGGACTTCGGTACGGTATCGGCATGGGGCAGACGATGGGATTCGGCAACGCGCAAAATGATTTTGATCTGCTGCGCGCGGTCGGCTGGCCGGTGGCGGTCGCCAACGCCGTGCCGGAACTCAAAGCGTTAGCGGGGTATATTGCGCCGAGCAACAATGAAGACGGCGTCGCGAAAACAGTCGCGAAATATGTATTGGAGGCAACTGATGGCCGGTGATTTTCAGCTGATTATTATGACGGGCATGTCCGGCGCGGGAAAATCGCGCGCCCTCCAAATTTTAGAGGACATGGGTTACTTTTGCGTGGATAATTTGCCGCCGGTACTGATTCCGAAATTCGCGGAAATCTGTCGCGAAGGCGGTCCGAAAGTCCAGCACGCGGCGTTGGTCGTCGATATTCGCGGCGGTGAATTTTTCGCGTCGCTCGTGGACGCGCTGCAACAATTGGCGGCGGGCGGTTACCATTACCGGCTGCTCTTTTTAGACGCGACGGATAATGTGCTGGTGCGCCGCTATAAGGAAACCCGTCGGGCGCATCCGCTGGCGCCGCGCGATCGCATTTTGCAGGGTTTGCAAAAAGAGCGGGCGCTTTTGCGCGGCATTAAGGAGCAAGCGAACTCGGTGATTGATACGAGCGAACTTTCTCTGCAGGGATTAAAGGGTCTGTTGCAGCAGCAGTTTAAAAACTACAGCACGGCGGAAGGCTTCAACATTACGGTAGTATCGTTCGGATTTAAGTTCGGAACGCCGCTGGATTTGGATATGATGTTGGATGTGCGTTTCCTGCCGAATCCTTTTTACTTGGAAGAATTGAAGCACTCGTCGGGACGGGTGCCGGCGGTGAGCGAGTATATCGGCAAGTGGGATGTCACCAAGGAATTCATGCAAAAGCTTACGGAATTGGTCGATTTTCTCACGCCGCACTATGAGCAGGAAGGTAAACAACAGTGGATTATCGGCGTCGGCTGTACCGGCGGCCTGCATCGTTCCGTTTGGGTAGCCGAAGCGCTTTCCCGTCACTTTAAAGAAGCGGGTTACAGCGTGTCGACGGAGCACCGCGATTTATTTAAAAATGACGTGCACGAGGATTACGCGCCGGCAAAGGAGTAGCTTATGTGGTATTCGGCATGGCGCTGGCTCTATCCGGGGCTGCGCATCAAACGTTGGGTCCTGCTCTTTTCGGTAGGACTTTTGCTCTTGGTCTTAGGTCTGACAACAATTATTAACTACCAGGTTTTCGGCGTACTGGAAGAATTTTTGTTCCGCGTTCTTTACGAGACGACGGGACGTTACAATTACACATTGCTCGCCGGCGTCGGGGCGATCCTGGTCATCGTCGGCGCGCTGGTCATGATTTTCTCGTTCCAGCGTTTGATGCAGCGTATTTTGCAGAGTATCGCGCCGGAAGGATCCGGCAAGGTCAGTCAGATGATGTGGGAGCGCGCGCGGCGGGATCGTGGTCCGGCGATCGTCTCCATTGGCGGCGGTACCGGCCTTTCCAAACTGCTGCGCGGTTTGAAAACGAAAACCTCGCATTTGACAGCGATCGTGACTGTCGCCGACGACGGCGGTTCATCAGGACGTTTGCGCGAGGAAATGGATATTATCGCGCCGGGCGATTTGCGTAACTGCCTGGTGGCCATGGCTGACAAAGAAAGTCAGATGGAATATATTTTCCAACACCGTTTCGGCGGCACAGGGGAATTGGCCGGACACAGTTTGGGGAATCTTTTCCTGGCGGCATTAATGGAAGAATATAAGGATCCCGTTTTGGCGCTCGAAGCGGCGAGCGAAATTTTAAATGTACGCGGGGAAGTGGTACCGGCGACGACCGAGCCGGTGCGTTTGCGCGCGGAGATGACCGACGGCGTCTGTGTGCTCGGCGAATCCGAAATTCCGGAATACGGCGGGCGCATTCAGCGGTTGCATATCTTACCGGATATGCCGCAGGCGGTGACGGCGGCCTTGGCGGCGATCGAAGCGGCCGATGTCATCACGCTTGGTCCGGGGAGCTTGTACACGAGTGTTTTACCGAATCTTTTGGTGCCGGAAATTGCGACCGCCTTACGACGCAGCGATGCCACCAAAATTTATATCTGCAACGCGATGACCCAACCCGGTGAAACAGACGGCTATACGGTAGCGGACCATTTGCGGGCGTTGATCGATCATATCGGGCCGGGAGTGGCGGATTACGTCTTGGTGAACGATTACGCGCCGGCCGGCGAAGTGCTCGAACGTTACGCGGCTATGGGTTCCTATCCCGTGGTCTGCGATACCGAAGCGGTGCATGCGCTGGGCGTCAAAGTCGTGCGCGCGAAACTGATCGCGGACGGTATGACGGTAAGCCATGCGCCGGACCTGGTCGCCGATGCGATTGTGAACATGGTGCACGCGGTGCAGTCGGATCTTCATCCGCAATTATTGGATTACTATTTCGATCGCAGTTTATAAGCGTCAGAAAGGAGGCGGCGATGTCCTTTGCCGAACAAGTAAAAGACGAATTGGCGCGGGTGGTACCGACGGAAGTCGATGCCCGTCGCGCGGAACTCACCGCCTTATTGCGCATGGGAGGTTCGCTCGTCATGGGGAACGGCGGCGCGGGCATTCGGTTTGTGACGCATCATAATCCGACGGCGCGCAAAATGCTGACCTATGTCAAAGCAACGGGCGGTATCGTGCCGCAGGTGATGGTGCGGCGCGGCAACAAATTACGCAAGAAAAATGTCTATACATTGACGATTTTACCCGGACCGGTCGGCCAGCGTTTCCTGGAAGAATTGGGATTGCTGCCCGTGACCGAGATCCGTGACGATGAAATGTTTCGCGGTCGGGAAGTTCGGCGCGCCTACTTGGCCGGCGCTTTTTTGGGCGGCGGTTCGGTCAATCGTCCGCAAGGCGATTACCATTTGGAGTTCGTCACGGAGTCCGTCGCTTTCGCGAAAACCTTGGTGCGCATGCTGAAAACGTTTCGTTTGCAAGGGCGCATCGTCGAACGCAAAGACGATTACATCGTTTATCTCAAAACGGGAGAAAGCGTGGCGCGGTTGTTGCAGATTATGGGCGCGGATCAGGCGTTACTGGAATTTGAAAATGTCCGCGTGCTGAAAGATATGCGGAATCAGGTCAACCGCGTGGTCAATTGCGAGACGGCCAATTTGCAAAAAACGGTAGACGCCGCGGTACGGCAACTGCGTGACATCGAACTGATCCGCAGTATGCAGCCGTTGCACACCTTGCCGCCGCGTTTGAAAGAAGCGGCGGAACTTCGTTTGGCGCATCCCGATGTACCGCTTCGGGAGCTGGCGGGCTATACGGATAAAAAAATGACAAAATCAGGATTGTATCACCGATTCAGAAAATTGTCGGATCTTGCAGACGCCTTGCGGGCCCAAGGTCAGGACAGGGGGAAATCATGAAGCAAACCTGGAAGAATTGGCTCAATATCGTCGGCGGGATGCTGGTCGCGTCGTTCGTCAACGGTCAGGTAGAAGCGTACCCGGATGCGGAATTGTCCGCCTGGCAGGCGCCGTATGAAGGGGAAGAGCAGACGGCGACACGCAGGGATAACAGTGAGACTTTAGTATTTTCCGACAGTCCGGAGTATGTCAAGGGGGAAGGTCTGCTTTGCCAAGGGACGATTGACGGCCATGGACGGCTGTACTTTTACCATGTCAACGGATCGCCGCGACCGATGCAATTGGTGGTGTATGCGCTTTCCGAAACCACCGGCGCGGTGGTCGGCGTGACGAGGGAAGTAGTCGGCACGCCGGACAGCTTTTATACCCGCCACGGTCGGGAAGTATCGCGCAAAGAACTTTTCGCACCGGCAGCGCAGCGCGTATTGCGACTGACGGAAGGGCGGCCCGAACTGTTGCTCCAAGAAGAGCGGATTGTCGTGCAGCCGGGCGAATTGATTTCAGGCATTTTGGACTTGGAAACGTCAGCTCCCGTAAAGGTGCGAGTCGCCATGCTCGGCACTTCGCGCACCGCCTTGCACCGCTTGGCGTACTTATCGCCCTTAGAACACGATGCGTCGCATGACCGCGGCACATTCCCCGCTACGGCGCGCGAAGTCAAGCCGGCACCGTATCGTCCGGATCGTGACGGCATGCGTGTCATTCATTTGGCCGACGGTACCCGCGATCCCTACCTCATCGGACGCGATGAAATCACCGGACGCGAAGTGACCTTACGCGGCAATTACGGCATGACGTATACCATTAAAATTCCTCTGATCGGATTGGGGCCGGTGGATCTCTTTTTCAATCCGCAGGGAGGCGGTTATGCCGGCGATATGGCGATCGAAGCCAACGGTCGTTGGCGGCCGATATCGCTCGCGGGCCATTACCAAAAGCGCGCTATCGGTACCGATACGGTGCGGGATGCGATTCATCTCGGAACGTTTCCTACCGAAACCACGGTGACTGTCACCTGGACGCCGGCGGGGGCATCTTTTCTGCCTGTACGGATATGGCTGGTACCGCACGCCATGGGCGCTTCCCAAGCCGCCCGCGAGCAGGAAGACGATTGACAAAAGAACCGGCAATGAGTACAATAATACAGAAAACATTACCGCTTGCGAGCGGTGGTGAGAGCATCTTTTAAACTGGTCCCGTGAGGCTAGTAAGGGTGGTCGTAGCTGTGTTTGCTATGCAACCTCTTTGTCCCGGGACAAAGAGGTTTTTTTATGAGGAGGCAACAGCATGGTCGACTGGCAAGGTCGTTCGCTGATTGATTTGGCGTCATTTACGGCGGCGGAAATCGAAGCGATTTTGACGCAAGCACTGGCGATGAAAAAATTCATTGCGAGCGGCGCAAAAAAAACGGATTTATTACGGGGCAAAGCGATTGTCAATGTGTTTTCCGAAAATTCGACACGCACGCGCAGTTCGTTTGAGCTCGCGGGGAAATACCTCGGAGCGGATGTCATTAATATCAATAAAAGCACCAGTTCAATGACTAAGGGCGAAAGCCTCCGCGATACGTTGTTGACGGTGGCGGCGTTGGCGGCGGACGCGATCGTCATGCGTCATGAAGCGTCGGGCGCCGCGGCCTACGCGGTGGAAATCGGTAAACGTTTCCCGCATTTTCCGGTCGTCATCAATGCCGGTGACGGTTTGCACGCGCATCCGTCGCAGGGACTTTTGGATCTCTTCACCGTGCGAGAACAGAAAGGCAAGATTAAAGGACTTAAATATGTTATCGTCGGCGATATTCTGCACTCGCGCGTCGCGCGCAGCGATCTAGCCGGCTTTACCAAACTCGGAGCCGAAGTGCATATGGTCGGCCCGCGTACGTTGGTGCCGCGCGAATTCGCCGAGCTCGGCGCGATCCTGCATACGGACTTGAAAGAAGCGCTGCGGGATGCCGATGCGATTCAGATTTTGCGCTTGCAAAACGAACGCGCGGCGGCGGGTTTTATTCCGAATAATCGCGAATATGCGCGGACCTACGGGATCTCGAGCGCGCTGCTGCAAGAGGTGGCGCCGGACGCGATGATCATGCATCCGGGCCCGATTAATCGCGGCGTGGAAATTTCGCATGAATTGGCGTATGCGCAAAACGCCTTTTTACAGACGCAGGTCAAAAACGGCGTATGCGTACGGATGGCTATTTTAAATGAAGTATTGAATGGGGGTAACGGCATTGAAGCGCTTGCTTAAGAACGGCACGATTATTAATCCCGCCGCAGGTCAAAAGGCGGTCGGCGATGTGCTTTTTGAAGACGGTAAGATCCTCAGTGTCGGCGAAACCATTACGGCGACTGACGGCGTCGAAGTGATTGACGTAACCGATTGCTACGTCACGCCGGGTTTGATCGATATGCACGTGCATTTGCGCGAACCGGGGCAGGAAGCGAAAGAATCCATGACAACTGGTACGCAGGCGGCGGCGGCCGGCGGGTTCACGCGCGTCGCCACTATGGCCAATACCACGCCCGTCATTGATGACCTCGTCACTTTTAACGGTGTCAAAGAACGCGCTCGCGCGGAAGGACGCGTGAAAGTGGACATCATCGGCGCGGTTTCCCAAAATTTGGAAGGACGCGTTTTAAGCGACATGGGCGATCTGGCGCTCGCCGGCGCCGTGGCGTTTTCGGACGACGGTCACTATGTGGAAAGCGCGGACTTCATGCGCCGCGCGATGGAATATGCCGATACCTACGGCAAAATGATCATCGACCATGCGGAAGATTGGACGATGGCGGCGCAGGGCTTTATGCATGAAGGCAAAGTCTCGACGGCGCTGGGTGTTGTCGGACGACCGCGCGCGGCGGAAGACATCGCC
Organism: uncultured Veillonellaceae bacterium; assembly: GCA_900556745.1. Lineage (GTDB taxonomy): Bacteria > Bacillota > Negativicutes > Veillonellales > Negativicoccaceae > Negativicoccus. Next base: position 2,033 of record USPU01000024.1, on the reverse strand, counting down.
GTTGCTCGCGACATTTTGCTTGCCGAAATGACGGGCGCGCATATTCATATCGCGCACGTGAGCTCCGCGCATGCCGTGGAACTTATTCGGGCGGCGAAACAACGCGGTGTCCGCGTTACTTGTGAAGTGACGGCGCATCATTTGGCGCTGACCGATGCCGAAATTAAAAATTATGACGCGGCGTTTAAAGTGGCGCCGCCGTTACGCGAAGAAGACGATCGTCAGGCGTTGCTGGCAGCGCTGGCGGACGGCACGATCGATGCGATTGTGACGGACCATTCGCCGCATGCCGATGAAGAAAAAGACGTACCGTTCTGCTGCGCGCCGAACGGCATGAGCGGCTTGGAAACATCGCTCGCCGCCGTCATTACGTACGCGCTTACCCCCGGTCACATCGACTGGGAGCGGCTGGTCGACGCGATGTCCGTGCAGCCGGCGCGACTTTTGCAGCGGGAAGCGGGCGTGCTGAAAGCGGGCGCGCCGGCGGACATTACCGTCATCGCGCCGCAGAGCCGATGGACGGTGGAACCGGAAAAATTATATACGAAATCGCTGTTTTCTCCGTTCGCGGGCAAGACCCTGACCGGTCGCGCCGTGCAGACGTGGGTGGACGGTGAACAGGTAATGCGGGAAGGAGCTGTACGATGAAAGAGGGATATCTGTACTTGGCGGACGGCCGGAAATTTCCGGGTTACCTTGTCGGCGGACACAGTAAAGCGGCGGAAGTCGTTTTTAATACGGCGATGACAGGCTATGAAGAGTCTTATACGGATCCTTCCTATACCGACCAGATTTTAACGTTGACCTACCCTCTGATCGGTAACTACGGTGTCAATCACCACATTTGGCAGGGCGAAAGACCGTCGATTTCGGGCGCTATCGTCTCGGAATTGACGCGTTTTCCGAGTAACTGGGAAAGCGAAGATTCGCTGGGCCGATTTTTCAAGGCGAATCAGATTCCGGTGCTGATCGGCGCGGATACCCGTGCGATCACTCGCGCGATTCGTAAAGAAGGCACACCGATCGGGGTGCTTGCGACAGCCGCGGAAGAAAATTATGTGAAAGAAGCGCTTGCGCATCCTTTGCCGCAGGATCAGATCGCGCGCGTGACAACGCCGGTTGCTTATAAAATGGGCGAAGGCCGGTTGCGTGTTACCGTCATCGACTGCGGTATTAAACGGCGCATGCTGGATCATCTCGTGGCGGCCGATTGCCACCTGACGGTCGTACCGGCGCAGACCAAAGCGGCGCAGATTCTTGCGACCCGACCGGACGGCGTTTTCATCAGCAACGGTCCGGGGAACCCCGCGGATGTGCCCGATACGATCCAAACTTTGCGTGAGCTTGTCGGTAAAGTGCCGATGTTCGGTATTTGCATGGGCCATCAGTTGCTCGCGCAAGCGTTGGGCGCGGTCACGTTTAAATTGCCCTTCGGTCATCGCGGCGCGAACCACCCGGTGATCGATCTTGCCACGAAAAAAATCACGATGACGGCGCAAAACCACGGTTACGCCGTCAGTGAAGAAAGTTTTCCGGCGGAGCTCGTGGTTACGCACCGTTCGTTGAATGACGGTACGATCGAAGGCTTCCGTCACCGCACGCTGCCGATTCAGGGCATTCAGTACCATCCCGAAGCGGCTCCGGGACCGACGGACAACGAATACTTATTTACGGATTGGATGAAAAGCCTGAAAGGAGAACGCGCATGAGTAAAGAAATCAAGAAGGTTCTCGTGATCGGCTCCGGCCCGATCGTTATCGGTCAGGCCGCGGAATTCGACTATGCCGGTACGCAGGCTTGCCTGTCGTTAAAAGAAGAGGGCTGTGAAGTCGTTCTGATCAACAGCAACCCGGCGACGATCATGACGGATACGGATATCGCCGATCGCGTGTACATCGAACCGCTGACGCTCGATTTTGTCACATCGGTCATCGCGCAGGAACGTCCGGACGGGATCCTGGCGACGCTGGGCGGTCAAACCGGTTTGAATCTCGCGATGGAGCTTTTCGACAAGGGCATCTTAGAAAAATACG
>USPU01000023.1 GCA_900556745.1 uncultured Veillonellaceae bacterium | reverse complement strand
ATGCTGACCGCCGCGGAGCTTTTGGCGAAAGAATTTCCGCTCCAATGTTGGTTGCCGCGCGCGAGCACGATTTCCGAGGCGGAGCTTGCGCCGCTTTTGGCCGAGACCGAATTGGATATTCAAATGACGACGTCGCATCTGCATGATTTGATGACGGTATGCGATGCCGCATTGGCCGCCTCCGGAACGGTGACCTTGGAAACCGCGCTGCTCGGATTGCCGACCGTGCTTTGCTATAAAGTGGCGCCGCTTACCTATTGGCTCGGTCGGCGGGTCTTGCAAACCCCGCATATCGGTTTGCCGAATATTGTGGCCGGGCGGGAAGTGATCCCGGAATTTTTGCAGCAGGATGTCACGCCCGAAAACTTGGCGCACGCGGTGGCGTCATGGTGGCGGGATGAGGAAGCATCTCGTCGCCTGCGGGACGATTTAGCCATGGTGCGAGAAAAATTGGGCGCGCCCGGCGCGGTCGGTCGTGTGGCTGACCTTATCATACGAATCGCTGAGGAAAATAATGACTGATTACGCACGTTTATTACATTACGTAGTGCCGTACTGGCGGCGCGGGGTAGCGGCCATCCTGGCCATGATTTTGGGAGCGCTTACCACGCTTGCCGTGCCGTGGATCATTCGTAACATCATTGACGAAGTACTGGCCGCGAAAAACTTGGTGGCATTGAACTGGATCGCGCTCGGCATCTTGGTGCTCTTTTTCCTGCGCGGCGTGTTTTCCTATATACAGGGCTACCTGATGAGTTACATCGCGAACCGCGTGATTATTGATATCCGCAATGAAGTCTACGCGCGGGTGCAACGTTTATCGTTGCGTTTCTTTGATACGCGCAAAACCGGCAGCCTGATGAGCCGCCTGACGAATGATATCGGCGCGCTGCAGACCGCGATTGTCGATAATTTCGTCAACATTGTCAAGGAAAGCGTTATCCTGATCGGCTCGCTGGTCGGCATGGTGATTTTACATTGGCGGCTGACGTTACTTTGCATCATTATTGTTCCGTTGGTCAGCATCACCATCAAATATTTTGGTCGAAAACTGAAAAAAAGCGGCCATATGATGCAGGAACGCATCGCCGATGTGACTTCGCATCTGCAGGAAACGATCGGCGGTATTCGCGTAGTTAAATCGTTTTTCCGTGAAGATTATGAAATCGCCCGTTTCCGTCAGATCAATCAGGCGAGTTTCGGCGCGGCGATGAAAGCGGCGCGGCAGTCGAGCCAGCTTTCCCCGATCGTCGAATTTATCGCGGCGATTGCCGTCACCGCGATTATTTGGTACGGCGGTTGGAGCGTTATCGACGGGGAATTGACCGCCGGTGAACTGATCGCGTTTTTGATTTACGCCATTAATTTAGCCAATCCGGTGCGGCGTTTAAGCGCGCTTTACGGCGATATTCAGCGTTCGATGGCAGCCGGTGAGCGCGTGTTCGCGTTGCTGGACGAAACGCCGGACATTCGCGAAAAAGCCGATGCGATCGCGCTTCCCGTACTGCGCGGCGATGTGGTTTTTGACGCGGTTCATTTTCAGTATGAACCCTCCAAAGAAGTACTGTCCGGCATCAGTTTTCATGCCGAGCCGGGCCAAAAAATCGCGTTGGTCGGACCGAGCGGTTCGGGAAAATCGACGATCGCCAACCTGATCCCGCGCTTTTACGATGTGACGGCAGGCGCGATCAAAATTGACGGACATGATATCCGCGATGTGACGTTGGCGTCATTGCGTGAGCAGATCGGCATCGTGCCGCAGGATACCGCTCTTTTCAATACGACGATTGAAGAAAACATTCGCTACGGTCGCTTAGACGCGACGGCGGAAGAAGTGGAGGCGGCGGTACGCGCCGCCAATGCGGAAGAGTTTGTCCGCCAGCTGCCGCAGGGGTTGCAAACGCCGATCGGCGATCGGGGGCTCGTGCTTTCCGGCGGTCAGCGGCAACGCATCGCGATCGCGCGGGCGCTTTTGAAAGATCCGCGGATTCTTATTTTAGATGAAGCCACGTCCGCTTTGGATACGGAAAGCGAACAGCTGGTACAGGCGGCGCTGGAACGTCTGATGATCGGTCGCACCGCGTTTATTATCGCGCACCGGCTGACGACGATTCAGGATGCCGATCACATTTTAGTGATTGATCGCGGCCGCATTGTGGAAAGCGGCACGCATCAATCCTTATTGGCGCTGCACGGTATGTACTACAACCTTTACACGTTACGCTTACAGGGAGACGAGAAATAGTATGTACTGGTTCTACAATATTTGTCTGGTGCTGTATTGGCTGTTGCTGGTGCCGGTATTGATCTATCGCCTGCTCTTTGAAGAAGGGTTTTATGACCGCTTACGGCAGAGCGCGGGCGTCATGCCTCAGCCGGTACTGACGAGCATTGAAAACTGCCACGGCATTTGGGTGCATGCGGCCTCCGTCGGCGAGATTGTGGCGGCCAGTCCCATTGTGCGCGAATTAAAGCAGCGTCTGCCGGAAGAGACCGTGATTGTGTCGGTCGTCACCGTGACCGGTCACCGCATGGCGGAACGGATTATTCCCGAAGCGGATGCGCACATTTTTTTCCCGGTGGATTTACCGATCATTACGGAGCGCATCGTCAATATCGTCAAGCCGAAAGCGATCCTCTTGGTGGAAACGGAACTTTGGCCGAACTTTTTGCAAGTGGCGGAAAAAAATGAAATTCCGGTCATGATGGTCAACGGTCGAATCAGTGACCGCAGCATGAAACGGTACCGCCTGATTTTAGGCTTTACCCGCCGCATGCTGGCGCAAATTCGCTGGTTCTGCATGCAATCCCACACGGACGCCCGCTACATTGAAGAAATGGGCGCGGACCCCGAGCGTGTCCAGGTGACGGGAAATACCAAGTATGATCAGACATATGCCGAAGTCACTCCGGCGGAACGCGACGAACTGCGTCATGAATTCGGTATCGGCGAGGCGCATCCGGTCATCGTGGCGGGTTCGTTTCATGAAGGCGAATATGAAATTTTGCTGGCGAGCTTCGGCGACGTGCGGCGGCAGTATCCCGACGCGAAATTGATCTTGGCGCCGCGGCAGATTCCGGAGGCGGCCAAGGTATTGCAATTGGTGCAAAAATACGGTTTCGTCGGCGCGCGGCGTACGGAATACCATGCCGAAACGGACGCGCCGGTGTCCGTACTCGTGCTGGATACGATCGGCGAACTCGGACGCATTTACAGTTTGGCGGATATCGTGATCGTCGGCGGCAGCTTTGTCAAAGTCGGCGGCCACAATATATTGGAACCGGCGGCGCACGGCAAACCCATTTTAGTGGGACCGCATATGTTCAATTTCAAAGATATTTTCGCCCTGTTGCATAGCGAAGGCGCTTGCCGAATGACGAGCGCGGAAAATCTCACGCGCGATTTGCTGCGCCTTTTGTCCGAGCCGCAGCGACTTGCGCAAATGGGGGCGGCCGCGTTACGATTAGTGGAAGAAAATCAAGGCGCGACCAAGCGCAATGTGGATGCTTTTTGCGCGTTAACCGAACGGGATCCGCTTCATTGGAAAGGAGCCGAACGCAGTGAGCATAGAGCGTAAAGCAACGGAACTTTTTAAAAACGGACCGAAGTCGATCGGTGATCGCGCATTATTGACGACCTTAGGCGGAGTGGAGCGAATCTACTCCTGGAGCGTTAATTTTTGGGCATCCATGTATGAAGCGGGGCACCTTAAACAACATCGTTTGCATGCCTATACCATCAGCGTAGGCAATATTGTGGCGGGCGGCACCGGCAAAACGCCGTTTGTGCAGTACATGGCGCGGCGCTTGCAAAAAGCGGGCGAGCGGGTCGCGATTTTAAGTCGCGGTTACCGCGGCGCGAGTGAAAATACCGGCGCGATTGTCAGCAACGGCGCCGAGATTCTGCTCAATGCCGAGCAGGCGGGAGACGAGCCTTACCTTTTGGCGCGAACTCTGCCGGGGGTCATTGTGGCGGTCGGCAAAAACCGCGCCGTGATCGGCGCGCAGGTCGAAAAATTATTGCATCCGACAGTCATTTTGCTCGATGACGGATTTCAGCATTGGCCCTTGCGACGCGATTACGATATCGTCTTGATTGATGCCACCAATCCGTTCAGCAACGGACGCGTGTTGCCGCGCGGATTATTGCGGGAGCCGTTGGAGCATTTGGAACGTGCGGATGCGTATGTGGTCACCAAAAGTGATCTGGTAACCGAGGCGGAACGGGAGAAAATAGCGGGCGTGTTGGAGCATTTCCGCGCGCATGTGCCGCTGCTTTGGACGGAGCATCGCCCCTTGCAGCCGGTACGCTATGCGCAGTGGCGGAATGGCGAAACCGCGGAGCAGGAAGCACTGCCGCGCCGTTTCATTACATTATGCGCTCTCGGTAATCCCGCTTCCTTTGAAGCGACGGTGGCGGCCGCGGGCTTGGTCGCGCATGATCATTTGCGGCTCCCGGACCACCACATGTATACGCAGGACGATATTCGCCACGCGGAAGGAACCGCCATGAAAGCGGGAGCGCAGGGGATTATTGTCAGCGAAAAAGATGCAGTAAAATTACAGGTATTGCAGCTTCGTGAATCATTCTGGTATGTCCTGCCGATGGAACTGACGGCGACGGCGGGCGAAAATGAGTTTTGGGAACACATGGAGGACGAATGGGAAACCGGTCGATAAAAACCGCCTGTATTATTCCGGCGCGTTACGGCTCGACCCGCTTGCCGGGTAAGCCGCTATTGGATATTGCCGGCAAACCGTTGATTGAGCGCGTCTATGAGCAGGCGAAAAAAGCGAACGTGCCCGCTGCGGTGATTGTCGCGACGGACGACGAGCGGATTCAAAAAGTGGTGGAAGAATTTGGCGGCACGGCGGTTTTGACGCGTCGCGACCATGCCACGGGGACGGATCGACTGGCGGAAGTGGCGCAGCAGCTGGACGACTGCGAAATCATCGTCAATGTACAGGGCGATGAACCGCTGATCGCGCCGGATCTGATTGATCAGTTGGCGACACGTCTGGCCGCGGCCGAGGAATGGTCCATGGCGACGGTGTCGGCGCCGCTGGCGCAAGAGGATTGGCAAAATCCGAATGCGGTCAAACTGGTCACCAATTTGCGGGGGGAAGCGATTTATTTTTCCCGCTCGCTCATTCCGTACCCGCGCCATGAAAATAAATATCAGCCGCGCAAACATATCGGCATTTATGCGTATCGCCGCGATTTTTTGTTGCGCTTTGCCGATCTGCCGGCTACACCGCTCGAAGAAGCGGAGTCGTTGGAGCAGTTGCGGGCGCTGGAACACGGTTATCGGATCGGCGTCATTGAAACCACGAAGAAGTTAATCGGGATCGATACACTGGAAGATCTCCTGCGCGCGCGCGCTTATTTTGAAGGAGGACAGCAAAATGAAACCGGTAACGATCGGTAATTTACGCTTGGATGGAAGTCGGCTGTTTTTAATCGCCGGGCCTTGCGTCATTGAAGAATACGAACGGACCAAAAAAATCGGCGAAACCTGCCGAGATATTTGCGCCAAACTGGGCATTGATTACATTTTCAAGGCTTCGTTTGACAAAGCGAACCGCTCCTCGTACCAATCGTTTCGCGGCCCCGGGCTGGAAAAAGGTTTAGCGATTCTCGCGCAGCTGAAAGAGGAACTGCGCGTACCGATCCTGTCGGACATCCATTCGGTGGAGCAACTGGAACCGGCGGCGCAGGTCTTGGATATTTTACAAATTCCCGCGTTTTTATCGCGGCAGACGGATTTAGTTTACGGCGCGGCTAAGACGGGTAAGCCGGTCAACGTCAAAAAAGGGCAGTTCATGGCGCCGGAAGACATGGAAAACGTGCTTCATAAAATGCAGGAAGCCGGCAATGAAAATCTGTTGCTGACGGAACGCGGCGCAAGCTTCGGCTATCACAACCTGGTCGTGGATATGCGCGGCTTTCCGATCATGCAGCAATGGGGCTACCCCGTGATCTTTGACGCGACGCACAGCGTGCAGTTGCCGGGCGGCGCGGGTACGCATTCGAGCGGGCAGCGCGAATTCGTGCCGTATCTCGCGCGGGCGGCAGCCGCGGCGGGAGCGGACGGTTTCTTCATGGAAGTGCATGACAATCCTGACGAAGCTCTTTCCGACGGACCGAACATGCTGCGCCTGGACGACTTGGAAGCCTTATTGACCGATCTTAAAGCGATTTTTGAAATTGTCAAACGGAGTGAAATACGATGACCATTCAAACGACGATGGAACATGTTCTGCGCACGGAAGCGGCCGGCATTTTAGCCTTGGCCTCGCGGTGGGACGAGTCGTTTGCCGAGGCGGTACGCATGATGAATGACGCCGCGGGGCGCATCGTCGTCACCGGCATGGGGAAATCCGGACATATCGCGCGTAAAATTTCCGCGACGCTGGCCAGCACCGGCACGCCGTCCTTCTTTCTGCATCCCGCGGAGGCGATCCACGGCGACTTGGGCATGGTAACGGAAGATGATGTGGTGCTTGCGCTTTCCAACAGTGGCGAGACCGGAGAGATCATCGGCATTTTGCCGTCATTGCGCAGAATCGGCGCGCGCTTGATTGCCGTCGTCGGCAATCCCGGGTCGACCTTGGGAAAACGCGCCGATATCACTTTGGATGTCAGCGTGGGAGAGGAAGCCTGCCCGCTGGGTTTGGCGCCGACAACCAGCACCACCGTCGCCTTGGCGGTAGGGGATGCGTTGGCGATCGCCTTAATGGAAATGCACGGTTTCACCGCGGATCGGTTCGCGCTGTTTCATCCGGGCGGATCACTCGGGCGCAAACTTTTGTTGACGGTCGCTGACATCATGCATAAAGAGGAACAGAACCCTGTCGTGGTCTTGACGACAACCGTGCAAAACGCGCTTTTTGAAATGACGGCCAAAGGCCTCGGTGCCACATCAGTCGTTGATGAACAGGGCGCATTGGTGGGTCTGGTGACCGACGGCGATATTCGTCGGGCGCTGGAAAAAGGAACCGAAGTATTACAGGTTTCGGTGGCTGAAATTATGACGCGTGATCCGCATGTTATTACGTCTGAAAAACTAGCGGCGCAGGCCTTGCATGTCATGCAGAGTCATGAGCCGCGACCGATTACCGTATTACCGGTGGTCGGCGACGCGTCGCAGCCGATCGGCATGGTGCATCTGACCGATTTATTACGGCAGGGGGTAGTATAATGGCGGATATCAAGAAACTGAAGCTCTTAGTATTTGATGTCGACGGCACACTGACGCCGGCGACGATCGAGATCGGCAACGACGGCGAGCTCGCGAAATCGTTTTCGGTTCGTGACGGCCTGGCGATGGCGCTGGCGCCGTACGCGGGATTGAAAATTGCCTTGCTCACGGGCCGCAGTTCCAAGATTACGCAACATCGCGGGGAAGAGCTGAAAGTGGCGTTTTGCCGGCAAGGCGTGCAGAATAAAGTGGCCGAGCTTTCCCAAATCATCGCGGAAGAAGGATGGAGCTGGGAAGAAATCGGTTACATGGGCGATGATTTGAATGATCTCGGCGTGCTGGCGCGCGTCGGCTTCGCGGCGGCGCCGGCCGATGCCGCGTTGGAAGTGCAGGATTGCGCCGACTGGATTGCCAGTCGCAACGGCGGTGACGGCGCCGCGCGCGAATGGATTGAAATGGTTCTGAAAGCACAGGGCCGTTGGGATGAACTGGTGCAATTTTACAAAAACCAGTCCAGCGAAGAATCGGTATAAGGACGAAGGGACGATGGCTGTGAACGCGGAGTATACTTTTTGGAACACGATGAGCCGAATGCTTTGCCAAATGCGTTATGAACGTGTTTTGGCGATCGGCCGTTGGCTGGGTCCGACCGTTTTACAACGCTTGAAAAAACCGAGTGATCGCGCGCTTTCCCAAATGATGACCGGACTTTCGCTCACGCGTGAAGAAGCCGAACCGTTACTGCAGCAACATTTTGAACATCTCGGCATGACGGCGCTCGAAGTGCTTTATACGCCGCGGCTCGTGGCGGAACGGGAGCATTTAGAACGTTATATTACGATGGATCATCCCGAGCGTTTGCATGCCGCGCTTGCGGAGCAACGCGGCGTGATCGGTCTGACGGCGCATATCGGCAACTGGGAGTGGCTCGGAGCGGGACTTGCGCTGGCGGGATTTCCCACCACCACGATTGCGAAACGGCAGCCCAATGACACGGTGACGGCGCTTTTAAATCGTTTCCGCACGATGGCGGGACTGGATGTATTTCATAGCGGCGGTTCCGAAATCATCGGCGCCGCAAGAGCGATCAAACGCAAAAAAATTCTCGGCTTTTTAGCCGATAAAGACGGCGATGTCAACGGCGTGCCGGTGATGTTTTTGAATCGCGTTTCGTCTGCGGTAGAGGGACCGGCCGTGTTCGCGCGTCGGTTTAAATCGCCGATTGTGCCGTTGTTTATTCGCCGCCGCGAAGATCTGAGCGGACATGTGATCCATATCGGCGAGCCCTTTTACTATGAAGACACGGGTGACGAGCAAGCGGATGTCGACCGTTTAATGCAGCGTTGTACGCGGGAAATAGAAGATTTTATTCTCCGCTACCCGCCGGAATGGTTGTGGGTCCAGCGGCGTTGGTGGACGGAGCCGGAACAAATGCGACGGTATCGGGGAGACGAGGCGGTGCGATGATGAAACAACCGAAATGGTGGCTGTTGGCGATCGGCGCGCTGTTGCTGTTTGCCGGCGGTATTTGGTACGCTTTTTTCGGCGTCGGACCGGAACCGGCTTCGGATCAGGAGACCGCCTTGGTCGAATTTAAAGGCGCGGATCTTCACCAGGAAGAAAATGGCGAATTGATTTGGAAACTGTCCGCCAAGCGTATCATGATGAATCCAAAGACGCGCGTCTTGTACCTGGAAGAAGCGGAAGCGTTATTCAGCGACGGTCCGCATCAAATTCATGTCCAGGCAAAAAAAGGCGAAGTCGATAATATACAGAAAACGGTGCGGCTGATGGGAAGCGTCGAAATTCGCAGCGATAACGATACCTATGTCAAAGTGAATAATCTTTCGTACGATGGCGGCACCGGTAAACTCACCGCGACGGACGGTATTCGTCTTGAGCGGAACGGCATGGTACTCACCGGCGACAATTTGGTCGCCGATCGCGCGTTGCGACAGGCCACGGTAAGCGGCAACGTGCGGCTCGTGAAGGGGGATGAAGCGCAATGAACAAACGATGGATAAAAACAGCGGCGCTTGCGCTTTTTGTCATGACGACATGGAGCGTTGGCGCGGTCGATACTACGATTACGGCGGATACGCTGACGTATAACGGCAATGAGGATACGGCACAGGCGAAAGGCAATGTCGTGATTACGCGCGGCACGGCGAAAATGACCGGCGCCGAGGGCATCTACCATTTTGCCGATCAAAGCGCGACACTGTCCGGCAGCGTTTCTTATGTTGACGGCGAGACTTCGCTCACTGCGGCCACGGTGACGGCCTATGCCGATCAATCGCTGGCGGCGTCGGGCGGCGTGGAAATGCATGCGGATGACCGCACCTTGCGCGGCGCCACTGTCACCTATCGTCCGTCGGACGGTTACGGTACGATTGACGGCAATGCGTACTTGGCTGTACCGGGTACGGAAATGACGGCGGGCCACGTCGAAGCGTATGTCAATGAAATTCGCATGATCGGCACGGGCGGAGTCAGCCTTTCCCATCCGGCGCAGGCGTTTACAGCCACGGCAGATGCGATCACGTACACGCAAACGCCGGGCGCGGATGACGGTTTCGCCGTGCTCACGGGTAACGCCCATGCGGTGCAGAACGGCAATACGCTGAACGGGCCGGCACTGGAAGTACGCTTGAAAGAGCAGGCGGTCGAAACGAAGGGGCGCAGCACGCTCGTCATCAGCGGTGGGCGATAAGATGCGGCTCGCTACTCATAATCTCACGAAATCCTACCAGAAGCGCCGCGTGGTCGACGGCGTCAGCGTTCATGTCGAACGCGGCAAAGCGGTCGGCCTGCTGGGGCCTAACGGAGCGGGGAAAACCACTACCTTTTATATGATGGTCGGCATCGTGCGTCCGGACAGCGGCACGATTACGGTCGATGACACGGACATCACGCGGGAACCGATTCATAAACGGGCGCGGTACGGCATCGGCTACTTGCCGCAGGAAGCATCTGTTTTTCGCAAGCTCAGCGTGCGCGATAACCTCTTGGCGATCTTGCAAACGCGCGAGGATTTGACGCCGAAGGAGCGCGATGAACGGGCGAACGCGTTGCTGAAAGAATTCGGTCTTACGCGCGTGGAAACGCGGTTGGGCAGCCAACTTTCCGGCGGGGAGCGTCGGCGCGTGGAAATTGCGCGTTGTTTGTGTCATGATCCGCAATTTATTTTGCTCGATGAGCCGTTTGCGGGCGTCGATCCCATCGCGGTCGCGGATATTCAGACCGTCATTTCCCACTTGCGGGAACGCGATATCGGCGTGTTGATTACCGATCATAATGTGCGTGAGACCTTGGCGATTGTGGATCACGCCTACATTTTGAATGAAGGGAAGATTCTTCTCGAAGGCGATGCCAATACGGTGGCGGAACACCCGCTGGCGCGCAAATTTTATCTTGGCGAGAACTTCCGTTTAATCTAAACGCTGTGGAAAAATGTGATAAGATAAAAGAGGCAAGAGCAGGAGATGCGTATGCGGATTTTAGATAAATACATGTTACGGGAGTTTGTCGCGCCTTTTTTATTTGGCGTCGCCGCGTTTACCGCGATCTTCATCGGCGCGGACCTGTTGTTTCGTATCGCGCAGCTTTTGACTTCTTACGGGGCTTCCGTCTGGGCGGTCACTAAGGTGTTTTTCCTGGCCTTGCCGAAGATTATTGTCTATACCTTCCCGATGTCGGTCTTGCTGGGGGCGTTAATGGCTGTCGCGCGGACGTCGGGCAGCAGCGAACTCATCGTCATGCGTACGGCGGGACAAAGCTTCACTCGTCTCATCGCGCCGATTATCGCGTTGAGCTTGGTCATCAGCATGGCGACGGTATTGTTTAACGAATACGTTGTTCCGGCCGCCACATACGCATACGAATACACCATTGATCACGAAATCAAAAATAACGTCAAACCTCAGGTGCATGAACACATCGTTTTGAAAGACGTCAACGATGACTCGATCCGGCATTTGCTGTATGCGCGTAAGTACGATGATAAGCGCGAAGTTTTGCAGACGATTACCATTCAGGAATTTCAAAATAATCAGTTGGTGCGGATAGAAAACGCGCCCGAGGCGCGTTGGCAGGACGGCCATTGGGTATTATCCAACGGCACTGTTTACGATCTTTCGGGCGGCGACGGCGTGGATCGCATGTTGCGGTTTGAAGAGCAGGTTTTGCCGTTCACGACGACACCTACGCAGGTGACGGAAGTAAAGAAAAAGCCGGAAACGATGACGATTCGTGAATTGACGCAGCAGATACAGGCGTTTGAAGCGGCGTACGTCGATACGACACGCCTGCAAATGGAGCTGCACCAGCGGTTTTCATTACCC
>USPU01000022.1 GCA_900556745.1 uncultured Veillonellaceae bacterium | reverse complement strand
TGAACGCGAACGAACGGTCTTCGTATACGGTAATTTCTACCGGAATAATCAGACCTTGCTGTTTGGCGGTACGGGCGTTAAATTCCTGTACGAACGCCATAATGTTCACACCTGCCTGACCGAGGGCCGGACCTACCGGCGGTGCCGGAGTAGCCTTACCTGCTTCGACCTGCAGTTTGACGAATTTCGATACTTTCTTTGCCATGTCTTACACCTCCTTATTGCGTAAGATGTGGTGCCAACGAGCCAAAGCTCTCCCACCCGCGCTTGCGCGCGTCATTTAGAGTGTATATCAGGCGCGGCCTCAAATTGGGTCGCATCCAACTCTACCGGGGTAGCGCCGCCGAACATGTTCAGCAGCACGCGGATCCGGCCTTTGTCCGGAAGCACTTCCGTGACGTTCGCCATCTGATCCGTAAAAGCGCCCTGGGTAATGCGAATTTTATCGCCGACCTTGACGGTCAACTTCGCTACCGGCGCCGCTTGCTCTTCCTGACCGTGTAAAACGCGGGCGACTTCTTCGTCGCTCAGCGGAATCGGCTTGGTCGCCGTGCCGACAAAACCCGTGACTCCGGGCGTGTTGCGCACGACATACCAGCTGCGGTCATTGACTTCCATTTCCACCAGCACATAGCCCGGAAAGACTTTGCGCTGGACAATTTTTTTATTGCCGTCCTTGATATCGACTTCTTCCTGCATCGGTACCAGGATCTGACGAATCGTATCCGTCATGCCCAAGGATTGAACTTTTAATTCCAAGTTCGTTTTGACCTTGTTTTCATATCCGGAATAGGTATGAATCACATACCACTTGATGTCGGACGCCATACTGCCTCCTTACATCGCTCCGGCAAGAACACCGGCGAACAATTTATAGAATCCCGTGAAGACGAAATCGACTGCCATGATCAGCAGGCTAATGAAGGCAACCGTGATCAAAACCACAATCGTGTAACGCACCAATTCATTCTTCGTCGGCCATACCACTTTTTTCATTTCCTGTCGTACGCCGCGGAAAAAGGACGTTACGCCTTGCTGCTGTACTTGTGTGTTTTGTCTTGCCATCGTTTCCTCCGCTCCTCGAGAGTTGCTTGCGAAACCTTATTTGGTTTCGCGATGCAACGTTTGTTTTTTACAGAATTTGCAATACTTGTTGAGTTCCAGACGTTCCGTCGTGTGTTTTTTGTTTTTATTCGTCTGGTAGTTGCGTTGCTTGCATTCGGTGCAAGCCAGTGTTACCGCGTCGCGCATTGTGACACCTCACTTACTTCAACTGACTGCGACGGTTCGCGTCGAGTGATAATTATCGGATTTTACCGTCAATACATGCTTATATACTTTACCACATTTCATATACCATGTCAAACGGTGATGCCCCCGTTGCAAGCTGCCACGACGGCCTTTCGCAAGGGGATCAAACCACGCTTTTTCAGCGGGCGCATGAGCGCCGCAACGGAAAAATCGAAAGCCCTCCGAGCGAGGGCTTTTTGCTTACGCGTTTTTGGCAAGCTCGGTCAGCTTGGTGAACGCGGCCGGATCTTGAATGGCCATGTCGGAAAGCATCTTGCGGTTGATCGTGACACCCGCTTTGTTCAAGCCGGCGATCAAAGTGTTGTAATTCATGCCGTTCAGGCGGGCCGCCGCATTAATACGGGCGATCCAGAGACGACGGAATTCGCGTTTTTTCTGGCGACGGTCGCGGCGCGCATACGCCAGCGAGTGCATAACCGATTCGTTCGCTTTTTTGAACTGGCGATTGCGAGCACCACGATAGCCTTTCGCTAATTTTAAGATTTTTTTATGACGACGGCGTGCAGTCACGCCTTTTTTTACTCGTGCCATGAATGATTTCCTCCTGTCTTAGCCGTTCGGCAACATACGTTCCACGCGTTTTTGATCCGCTTTGCTGATCGTTGCGGCTTTACGCAACTGACGCAGGCGTTTCGGCGTCTTCTTCTCTAAGATATGACTTTTGTATGCTTTCGAACGTTTGAATTGGCCGGTACCCGTTTTCTTGAAACGTTTAGCGGCGGAGCGTTTGGTTTTAATTTTCGGCATAATAAGCCTCCTTATTTACTTTTCGGTACTAACATCATCGTCATGTTGCGGCCTTCGAGTTTCGGACCGCGTTCCTGATCGGCCAACTCTTTGAGTTCATCGGCGAACCGGACTAAGAGTTGTTCACCCAATTCCGGGTGACTGAGTTCACGGCCGCGGAACATGATCGTGACTTTGACCTTGCTTTCGTCTTCTAAGAAACGAATCGCGTTTTTCATCTTGACATAGAAGTCGTGGTCCTCGATATTCGGACGCAGCTTGACTTCCTTTAGCGTGATGACTTTTTGCTTCTTGCGTGCTTCTTTTTCGCGTTTCTGCTGTTCGTAACGGTACTTGCCGTAATTCATCAGACGGCAAACCGGCGGACGGCCTTGCGGCGCGACCTCGACCAAATCCAAGCCGTGCTCTTCGGCGATCGCCAAGGCCTCGCGCTGCGACATGACTCCCAGCTGTTCGTTATCCTCGCTGACTAGCCGTACTTCGCGGGCACGAATTTGTTCGTTGATACGCAATTCTTTGCTAATGGGGTTTCACCTCCTGAAAATGCATTGGAAACCTAATCAAGCAAAATAAAAAACGGACGGCAAGATGCCATCCGTCCTGTTCCATCTGCGGAAACCCTAGTAACTTCGCGTCGTGTAGGGTGAGAAGCGGATGACTTCTACTTGATCATTACTGACTAATGATACCAAACAAAAAAGATTCTGTCAACCCCCCTTTGGGGAAGAGCGTATCTTTTTCAGTTCGTTCAGTATAGAAAATTCTCCGCAACTTGTCAAGCATTCGCCGCCGTCGTATACTGACCGCAAGGAAACGCGCCGCCCTAAAGGCGCGCGATCGTTTCATCCGTCCGAAAAAAACGCCGGACCGTTGTTATTTTTTACATGAAGGAGTTCGCATGTCATCCGCTACCGAAGTCGTAGGCATTATCGCCGAATACAACCCGCTGCATCAGGGCCATGTCGCCCAAATCAATGCCGTGCGTAAAGCATTCGGCGAGGCGCCGCTCGTGATCGCGCTCACGGGCTCATTCGTACAGCGCGGCGAGCCCGCCGTAGCCGATCCGTGGACACGAGCGCATTGGGCGCTGCGCGCCGGCGCGGACTTGGTGGTGGAACTGCCCGCGGTATTCGCGCTGCGCAGCGCGGAACATTTCGCGGCGGGCGGCGTGCGAATGCTGCACGCTCTCGGCGTGACAACCTTGGTGTGCGGCGCGGAAAATCCCGACCTCACGGCCTTGAAAAAACTGGCCGGCGGTCCGAATCCGACCGCGTTACAGACGGCATTAGCGCGGGGATTAAGTTATCCCGCCGCCATGGAAGCCGCGTTCGCCGCCACCGATCCTGACATCGCGCCGCTTTTACGCACACCGAATAACATTTTAGCCGCCGGCTACCTGCGCGCCATCGAGCGCTATGCGCCGTCGCTCCGTTTACTGCCCTTACTGCGCGAACGCTCGGACAATGCGGCGGGTATCGCGGGGATTTCCGGAAGCGCCGTGCGCGCGCAATTACGCGAGGGTCTTGTGCCACGCGATATGCTGCCCGCGTATACCTATGACGATCTTACGGAAGCCTTGCGAGCGGGCGTACTCCCGCAGCCCGAACGGTATGAACTGCTCTCGCTGCACGCGCTTCGTCTGCTGACGCCCGCGACGCTCGCCAACCTGGGGGAATTTTCCGAAGGTTTGGAAGATCGCTGGTACGCGGCGCGCGGCGCGGCGACGCTTGCGGAGTTTTGGGCCGATGTCAAAACCAAACGCTATCCGCAGACGCGGCTTTCCCGTTTGCTGGTACAGGTACTGCTCGGCATGCGTCGACAGGATTTAAACGATGCCGCAAAAACCGGTCCGGCTTGGATCTATCCGCTCGCTTTTACCGCGCGCGGAGCGGCCTTGTTGCGAAACGTCACGCTACCCGTTCTCGACCGCTACGGCAAAATGCGCAAAACGTTGCCGCCGCAAGTCGTCAACCGGCTCGCGTATGATGAGCGCGCCACCGATTTGGCGGCGCTTTGCTGCGCCAACCCGGAATACCGCGCGGGCGGCGCGCGCTTTTATCGCCGCCCCGTGACGATGAATGAGGAGGCGCAATGAAACAATTATGGACCACTTTTACGCACGACAAAATGCTCATCATCGCATCCGTCATCGCATTTCTGACGATGCTGATCATGCCGCCCGACAGAACCTACCTCTCGTACTTTAACGGCCGCACGCTGGTATCCATCTGGCTCTTGATAATGATCATCGCCGGTTTGCGCCGCAACCATTTTTTTCGTTGGCTCGCCCGTCGTCTGCTGCAGATCGGCGACAAGGCGCATCACGTGGTGCTCGCGCTGCTGTTTTTCGCTTTCGCCATGGCGACCTTCGTCACGAATGATGTCGCGATCTTCATCACTTTACCGCTCGCAATGCATACCTTGCGCGGCGCGGGATTGATGCAATACGGCGCGTTCGTCGCGGTGCTGGTCGGTCTCGCCGCCAACTGCGGCAGCATGCTGACGCCGATCGGCAATCCGCAAAATATGTTTTTATTTTCCGCGACCCAACTGACCGCACTGGAAATTCTCAAAACAACCGGCCCGTTCGCGCTGATCGCCGCGTTTCTCATGTACCGACGCGTCAGCACGCGTTTGCCGCATACTCCGATCGTCACTCAGGAATTCAAACCGTTGTCGGCGCAATCCAAACGCAACATCGCGCTCTATCTCGGCGCGTTGCTCGTCGCCCTGCTCGCGATCGGCAATGTGTTGCCTCTGTATCCTACGGCGGGCGTGCTCTTTATTTTGACCTATCTCATCTACCCTCACACGCATCGCCACGTGGATTACGGTCTGCTGCTCACGCTGTGCGCGTTTTTTGTCATCGCCGGCAACGCCGTCCGCATGGATTGGCTCGCCGCCTATATTGTGCCGCTGCTGACGCGCTTGCCGTTTACCACCGCGCTCGTCTTGAGTCAATTCATCAGCGATGTGCCGACCGCGATTTTACTCGAACCGTTCGGCGCGCCGCCGCGCTCTCTTTTGCTCGGCGTGAATCTCGGCGCGTGGGGAAGCCCTGTCGCCAGTCTCGCGAGCCTCATCGTTTTCCGCCTCTACAAACGGGAAAAAGAAACGTATCCGCCCGCGTTTTGGCCGAATTTCATCCGTTGCAACGCGCGCTTTTTCTTCCCGGGACTGCTGCTCGCGCTGTTGCTCGGCTATCGTTAAGTCGCTGTTCGCGCCACAAAAAAAAGAACCGTCCCCGGTTCTTTTTTTATTCCGTTTTTTCGCGCAACCAGACGCGATCATTGCCGTCGATCTCCAACAATTCGACCGCTACGTCCTCGCGCTCGGCGGTCGGCACATTTTTACCGACATAATCCGCTCGAATGGGCAGTTCCCGATGACCGCGATCCACCAACACCGCCAGCTGAATGGCGCGCGGACGTCCCATCGCCATGATGGCGTTCAGCGCACTGCGCACCGTTCGCCCCGTATAAAGCACGTCGTCCACCAGCAGCACGAGTTTGCCGTTCACATCGATCGGCGGCAAGCTGCTTTGCGCCGGCGCGGCTTTTTCATCATCGCGAAAGGCTGTCACGTCCAACGCGTAGACCGCGACCTTCACCCCTTCGATGGCTTCCACTTGACGCGCCAGACGTTCGGCGAGCGGCTCCCCGCGCGTTTCGATACCGATAAACACGGCGTCTTCCAAGCCGCGGTTGCGTTCCAAGCATTCATGTCCGATGCGCCGCACGACGCGCCGTATCGTTTCGGCATCGAGCAGTAAAGTTTTATTTTTCCACATTACGCTTCCTCCCGGGCCTTCGTCAGGCACGCGGCAAAATCGTCCGGCCACGGCGCGGTCACGGTGATCCGTTCGCCGTCCGCCGGTCGGTCAAATGAAAGTTCGGCGGCGTGCAACGCCTGTCCTTCGATCGGAAATCGATCGCGTTTGCGTCCGTAGAGCGGATCCTGCACGATCGGATACCCGATATAGGATAAATGCACGCGAATCTGATGCGTCCTTCCCGTTTCGAGCGCCAAACGCAGCAGCGCGTAATGCGGCATGCGTTCGACTACCGTAAAATGCGTCGTCGCGTCGCGTCCGTCAGGCAGCACCGCCTGACGCAACCGGTCGCGCGCGTCCCGTCCGAGCGCCAATTTGATAATGCCGCGCTCGTTCGAGGGATTGCCGTGCACCAGCGCATAGTAAATCCGTCCCGCCGAGTGCGCGCGGATTTGCGCCTGCAGGCTGTCGCGGCCGCGCGGCGTTTTCGCCGCCACCAACAGTCCGGACGTATCCCGATCCAAACGATGCACAATGCCCGGTCGGATCGGATCGCTCATTTCCGCCAGATGCCCTTTCGTGTAAAAGAGCAGCGCATTGACGAGTGTCCCGTCCGCGTGTCCCGGCGACGGATGCACCACCATGCCGCGCGCTTTATTGATCACCACGACATCCTCATCTTCGTAACGCACATCGAGCGGGATATCTTGCGGCTCCGGCAACACTTCCAATTTCGGCGCATACTCCGCCGTCACGAACATGCCCGCGCGCAAAACGGTATTCGCTTTGGCCGGCGCGCCTTCCACCGTCACCACGCCCGCCTTGCACAATTTTTGTGCCGCCGAACGTGATACATCGAGCACCATCGCCAACCATACATCCAGGCGTGTTTTTTCCGCCGCCGCATCCGTTACCCATTCATACATCACGCGTTACCTCGCCGCCAAAAGAACAGGCAAAAGCAAGCCACCGCGACGCAAATCGCGATATCCGCCACATTGAAAATCGGCCACACGCGCAAGTCGAAAAAGTCCGTGACACCGCCCTGATAGAATCGATCCCAGGCATTGCCGAGCGCGCCGCCGAGCAGCAGACCGACCGCGATCGAAAAATATTTCGGTTCACGCGGAATACGTTCTCTGTACCAAAAGAAAAGCGCGAATAAAATCGCCACCACCAAGAGAAAAAACCATTGCTGATGCGCCAAAATGCCGAAGGCCGCGCCGTGGTTTTCTATATATGTCCAATGCCACACGTTCGGAATGACGGGAATGCTTTCTCCGAGCTCCATCGTCGCGCGCACATAATATTTCGTCAATTGGTCGAGCATAATCACAACCAACGCTACCCAAAAAGTCATCCGAGCATAACTCCTTCATTTATATTTCAATAGCTTATTATAGCATATCCGCGTCACGGTCCCTTCCGCGCCCGCCGATCGCCATTTTATTTTTCGTACAAAAAAACGCCCCGCGGGGCGTTTTTTAATCCAATACGTAAACTTCTACATTACGACGTCCGTATCGGTAACATTCGTCGTACGTTTCCATGCATAAGTCAATCCGATTGCCGATAATCGCGCCGCCGGTATCCGCAGCGATCGCTTCGCCGTACCCCGGAACAAACACGCGCGTGCCCATCGGAATCACATTCGGGTCGACCGCTACCACGCCATAACAAGCTTTCATGCCGCTCGCGGTAATCCCGCGACCGTCGCCGTCCATCGGATGATACGCTGTCGCTTCCATGTTGATCACTTTCGTGAATCGGATATCACCGCGGCTGGTATTGACGACATCACGCGTGCCGACTTGCACCACCTGATCCACCGCCGGTTGCAACGGTTGCGACTCCAACGGCACGCGGCCGACTTCACGACCGTCTACCGTAAGCACGCGGTACTTCGTTTTTTGTTTCCCGTTCACACCCGCCTGCGTCACTTTTTCCGCGCCGGCGAACATGCGGTCATTGGGTTCCCGAATAATCTTGAAAGGAACTTCTTCATCGACCGTGATTTCCGAAGTCGTGTACTTACCGACCGGAATTTCCATACCGGCTTTGACCGGAGTATCCGCCGGAATCAGCGTCACATATTCCGCCGGGTCATAGCCCGCTTCCGTGATCGCCTGCGCAGCGGTCTTACCCGCCGACATCGTCGCTTTTACTTCCGCGCCTTCCCGAATGCTGATCGGAACGGCACGACGCACGGTCAATACGGAGCCGTCAACGAGCTTTTCCGTATTCAGATCCACTTTGTCATATTCATTTAACACGATATGCGCATCATACATAATGCCTGCTGTGGATTGCGCTGCTGTGCGAACGGTCTGCTGTCTGCCGTCAACCATAACGGTGAGCGTCCGCGGCTGCATAGAAAAGCCGACCATCGACACGACCATGATGACGAAAACGCAGAACAAAAGGACCGGATGGGTCCCCCATTTTTTCCAATTTGTCCTCATACAGTAACCTCCAACACGGGAATTCTACCATGCGTGGACAGTTCTGTCAAAACTTTTAGGTTTACAATACGGCAAATTAGGGATCAAATGGACTTTTTTCTAATTTTAAAACAAATATTTCCATAAATAGAAATCGACAAAAACAGAGCCCGTGATTCCCTCACCGAAAGGACTCCACAGTTGTCCTTTCGAAAAGGACACCGAGACGGATTGTCAACGAGGGAAACGCACGGGCCATTATTAGAATTTAGTTACAATAACATTTTGTCGGTAATTTTTCCGGATTTTTTGGGAATACGCCATCTGTAAAGACATTTTTTACAATGTTTTTCGCCACTTTACCGCATTTCAGTACGACGCGGCAAACCTTTTTCGCGGCGTTTCCGTTTATTGGAGTTCGTCGGCGTAAAAAGGTTCCAGTCGCTGACGCAACGTGAGATTTTCCGGAACATCCCGCTCTTCGGCAAGTTGCTGGAACTTCTCTTGCGCCGCGATCGGATTCTCCGCGGCGATCGTTTTGACGTAGCTTCCGTCCGGCTGCATCACATGCGCTTTCTGGTTATCGTCCAGCTGAATTTGCAAGAGCTCGCGCAAACGACGGCGATGCGTTTCCGATTCGATCGGCACCATCAGTTCCACACGGTCATTCAGGTTACGCGGCATCCAGTCAGCGGAGCTGATATAGACTTCCGGTCGACCGCCGTTGGCAAACCAAAAGACGCGGCTGTGTTCAAGGAAGCGTCCGACCAAGCTTCGCACGCGAATATTTTCACTGACCCCTTTGATGCCCGGCTTCAATACGCAAATACCGCGCACGATGCAATCGATCTGCACGCCGGCCCGAGAGGCTTCATACAATTTCAAAATGATTTCACGATCCAAAAGCGAATTCATCTTCACGATCATCCGCGCCGGTTCGCCTTTTTTGGCAAACGCGATCTCGCGCTCAATGAGCTCGAGGGAACGCCGGCGTAAATCCATCGGCGCCACGATAAATTTATGCCATTGCGGCGGATCGGAATAGCCGGACAGGAGGTTGAAGAAATTGCCGGCATCGATGCCAAAAAGGTCGCTCGCCGTAAAAATGCCGCAGTCGGTATACAGTTTCGCGGTTTTACCGTTATAGTTGCCCGTTCCGACATGCACGTAACGACGAATCCCGTCCGGTTCGCGACGAATGACGAGCGTGCATTTCGAGTGCGTTTTCACGCCTTTCAAGCCGTAAATAACATGCGCGCCGGCCTGCTCCAGGCGACGCCCCATCAAAATATTATTTTCTTCATCAAAGCGCGCTTTGACTTCCATCAGCACCGTCACCTGCTTGCCGTTTTCGGCGGCCGTCGCCAGAGCATGCACGATTTTGGAGTCCGAACTTACGCGATACAGCGTCTGCTTAATCGCGAGCACGTGCGGATCTTTCGCCGCGTCGCTGACAAACTGCTCCACGGTCGCAAAGGACTCGTACGGCACGTGAATAAAAAGATCATGATTGCGAATTTTAGCGAACAGATCTTCGCCTTTGGTCGTGAGCACCGAGTACGAGCGGCGCGGGCGCACCGGCACGTAGCGCAGGTGGTCGAACCCGGCGATGCCGGCCAGCGAAAAGAACTGCGTGACATCAAGCTTGCCGTTGATATCATAAATATCTTCTTCCGTAAGCGACAACTCATCGCGCAAAAATTCGCGCAACGGCGTCGCTTTACCCGCTTCAAATTCCATCCGTACGGCGGCGCCGCGACGGCGGCGTTTTAACGATTTTTCCACTTCATCGAGAAGGTCTTCCGCGCCTTCCTCGTCGATATCGAGGTCGGCATCGCGCGTGATGCGGAAAACGCGGGCATCCATAATGGTATGTCCCTGGAAAAACGCGTCCGCGCGTTTGCGCAGCACGTCCTCCAGCCAGACGAATTCACGCCCGCTCGCCGTTTGGTATTCGCCCGGAATTTCAATCAGTCGGGGCAAGACGCTCGGCACCGGCAAAATCGCTGTGCGGACATCGTCCGGACTGCCGTTCGGATGCAGCATGACCGCCAAATTCAGACTGCGACTCATCAAAAACGGGAATGGATGACTCGCGTCAACGGCCAGCGGCGTGACCACCGGATAAATCGTGCGGTCAAAATATTCATTCAGCCAGTAGGACTGGTCGGGAGTCAGCTCCTCCGGCGTGTACAGGCGCAATCCCTCTTCATAGAGCCCCGCCAGCACATCATGCAAATACCGATACTGACGCGCCACATGCTGTTTGCACTTGCGCGAAATCGCCGTCAGCTGTTCCGCGGGCGTCATATTGGCGTTGTCGCGCCGATCAATGCCGCCGGCTCGCTGATGCATGAGTCCCGCCACGCGAATCATGAAGAATTCATCCAAATTGGAACCCGTGATCGCGATGAATTTCAATTTTTCGAGCAGTGGATTGTTCGGATCCACCGCCTCTTCCAAAACGCGTTCATTGAAACTTAACCAGCTCAGTTCCCGATTCAAAAAATAACGGTGGTCCAACTCGGGCGTCTCTTGTGTCCGTGCAGAATCAGTCATTGCGGTCTCCTTTCCAGTGTCGCATCCAGCCCGAAAACATCCGTAAATAATTTGGTTTCTTCGGCAAATGTCCATTCTTCCAAAAGGGTGTTCGTATTGGCTTTCGCATCATAATAAATCACCAAACTACCGCGGCGCAAAAAGGCTTCGACGTTATAGAGCTTACGCTGTTCGCCCTTATCCAGCGCGTCCGCCAGCCGCAGTACGGCGACGAGTTTCAAAATCACCATCTTGACCCCTTCGGGCAAGCGCCGGAACGGTTCATCTTCATCGCTCGGACGGCCTTTGTAATTGTAGTACGCAACGACCGCGACCAGTTCTTTTTCCAAATCCGTCAGACCGAATAAGTCCGTGCCCATGATGATGTGGTACGTATGCACGCTGTTTTGGCGCAAGTTCACAAAGCGCCCGATCTGATGCAGGAATACCGCCATTCGCAAGAGGTACGTATCCCGTTCATCCAAGCCGTGCACCGGACGCAGCGCTCGCATCAAAATGACGACATACTCCGCGACCGTTTCCAAATGCATGATGTTGCCGCCGTAGCGCGCCGCCATCGTCTTGGCGAGCTCGAGATGCTGCTCGCGCAAAAAGGTAAGCGCCGGCTCGTCGGTCGTGCGCGCGCCGTAGTAAAGCATCGCGCCGTAAAGAAACGTCGTCGACATCATCAACAAACGTTGCGGCTGCACATGCGTAAAGATCTGCGCGTAAAGGTGCAGCGTCGGCAATAATTTTTCCGCTTCATCGGCGG
>USPU01000021.1 GCA_900556745.1 uncultured Veillonellaceae bacterium | reverse complement strand
CTTATATGTTCTCTTTCGTTCGCAAATTTCCTTTTATGCGCCGGTGAAAAGATACACGCCCACGCCGGACAACGCCGTGATCAGACCGTAAGCGATACCGATCAGCCAACGTTTCGGCGCGCTGACGGTGAAGTACCGCTGCTGCCGCGGATCGTGCCGCTGTGACCAAGTCTGCCGCGCCCGATAGATACCGAAAAACAAAATCAGAATCATCAACGGACTGAATGTATACCAGGCGGCGACGGCCATTACGATCAAACCGACCACCCATACCCACGGGGAAAGGGCGGTGACGATGCGACCGCCGTCAAGCGGTGACACCGGAATCATATTAAAGAGCGTAATAAAAAAGCTGAAGTAGGCGATCGCCTGCACCAGTCCGGAATGGTTAACGATGCCCCAGTACAGCGCGCACAGTCCCGCCACGAGTCCGAAGAACGGACCGCCCAGCGCGACGATCGCTTCCTGCCACGCGTCTTTCGGCGGCACTTTCATGGTGATCAACGCGCCCACGAACGGGATGAACACCGGCGCCGAGACCGGCATGCCGACCGCTTTCGCCGTGATGTAATGCCCGAACTCATGGATGGCGATCATCAGCACGATACCCGCCGCGTACTGCCAACCGTAAAACACCGCGTACGACCAAATCATGACGAACATGGAAACGGCCGTGCCCAAAAATTTCGTATATTTAAGCGCGAACAAAAGGCTCTTGCCTTTGCTCAGCAAGAGCAGCAGCATCGCCCCCAACCCCAGACCGGCCGATTTCTGAAAGCCGTTGCCGGAGTGTTGGCGCGGCGGTTCTTGCGGAGGCCGCTCCGAGGACCATGCGCGATCTTCGATCACTCGATATTCGCCGTCCGCGATCGGACCGTCGTCACGATCACGGCGCGGTTCATTGTAACCTGTCATAAACGGGCACCATCACCCTCTGATTTTCAAAAAGTAGTAGACGCCGACGCCGACCAAAATAAGAATTAAAATAATCAACGGCACGATCGAGCGCGATCCTTCTTCATCATCGCCGAATTCGGATTCTTCCCGCGCTTTCGCAGCGGCCTCTTCGGCGCGCAGTTCCGCTTTCTCCGCGGCGACGCGAGCCGCTTCACGATCGGCGCGAATTTGTTCCGCGCGGCGCGCCATTTCCTCTGCCGACGCCGCCTGATCGGCAGCCGCCAGCGCTTGCACCGGCGGCAGTTCCGGCAATTCTTCCGGTATATATTCTTCGCCGAGTTCCGCTTTCGCGGCCGCTTCCTCCGCCTGACGCGCCATCATTTCCCGTCGTTGCGCGGTAATATCCTGCATATCCCGGTGCAAACTTTCCACCTTGCGGCGCATGACTTCTTTGCGAATCGCCTGCAGGAAAATCTGCAACGATTCCATCGCCGTCTGCAACGTATGCGCCGCGTTCGACCGGTATTCGAGATATTTGCGATACGCCCAGAGCACCGCCTGATGGTGTCGCAAAATATCCGCCGACGCTTCGGAATGCGTATGCAGGTTGACGGCGATCTCTTTTTCTTTATTAAACATGCCGTTCAGGTGGAACGCCGCGCTGTTGATCTGCTGATACAGGTCGTTCACCCGACGCGCGAGACTTTTCAATTCCTCTTCATATAAAAGGTGCTGATTTTGCGTAAGTCCGCCCGCCAGCAGACCGTCAATGACTTCCGTCAAACCGTCGATGCCGCCCAAAAGTTGATGCGTGTTGGTCAACAATTCGCGAAAATCGCTGAGCGCCGCCTGCGTACTCGCGCGCCGCGCCGTCATATAATGGTACGCCAAATTGACTTCGCGCGCTCCGTCCGCCGTTTTCGCATAGTAATGAGGCGTCGCCGCGAAAGCCCGTCGCGTGAGATGACCGTGACGATGCGTGCGTGTTCGCGCCGC
The DNA here is from genome assembly GCA_900556745.1 of uncultured Veillonellaceae bacterium. Taxonomy (GTDB): domain Bacteria; phylum Bacillota; class Negativicutes; order Veillonellales; family Negativicoccaceae; genus Negativicoccus. The sequence goes on along the minus strand of USPU01000021.1, from coordinate 10,902 downwards.
GCGCATAACCACCGGCGTTGTGACAACCGGTTGCGCCGCCAACGCCTGCGCGCGCGCGGCGAGCCATTCATCGCGCATCTCCTGCAACTGATTTTGCATCGTCAGCAGTTCTTCGCCGCTGGCCGCCGTCTGCGCGCGAAAACGTTCCGTAAATGTCGCCTGCTGATGAGGCGCGGTGGGAAACATCGACATGATATTGGCATTGTCCTTGCGACTCTTGTCGATGATTTGCGCCCAATCTTTTCCCTGCTTGTTTTGATCCTGCTCGTTTGCCATGCCGTCACCTCTTACCAATGATAGGGTTCCCGATGATTAATTTTAGCGGCTCGGTAAAGTTGTTCCAATACCAGGTACCGCGTCATTTGATGCGTAAATGTCAAAGGCGAAAGCGCCCAGCGAAACTGCGCCCGCTTGCGCACGTTCTCGCCGAGTCCGTACGCGCCGCCGATCGCCAGCGTGACTTCGCCGACGCCGTCGACCGCGAGGCTCGCGAGCTTCGCCGCGAAATCCGTCGACGACAGTTCCTTACCGTGCAAATCGAGCACGATCAGGTAATCCTGCGGACGAATATGCTGCAGCAGCGCGTTTCCTTCTTCTTCCAACTGCGCTTCGCGTTCTTTTTCGCTCGGTCGCGTCGTCGTCTTGGCTTCCGGTACCTCGATACATGTCAGTTCGCCGTACGGACGCAACCTTTTGATGTACTCCGCGCAAGCCTCTTTGAGAAAATCCTGTTTCAATTTGCCGACGCAAAGCAGACGATAGCGCATCAGCGCGCCTCCTGCAACGTCACTTCGGCGGTTCGTTCCCTGCCGTCATGGCGATACCCGAGCGTAATTTTCTGCCCCGGCGCCTGCGCGTCAATTTGCTGGCGCAAGTCTTGAAGGCTCGCGATCGCCTGACCGTTCACCGCCGTCAGAAAATCGCCCGATCCTACATCGGTCATGCCGAGCGGTCCGCGCGGATCTTTTTTCACGACGAGGACACCGGTTTCGCCCGCCGGCCACTCGTAACCGTAACGAGCCGCAATGGCTTGATCGACCGCCCATACGCCTATGTACGCGCGACGGATTTCGCCATGCGCAATCAATTCTTTTAAGATCGGCCGCGCCGCGTTGATCGGAATGGCAAAACCCAAACCTTCCACGCCGTTATTCGCGATTTTGGCGCTGTTGATGCCGACTACCTTGCCCTCGGCATTGACCAGCGCCCCGCCGCTGTTGCCCTGGTTGATCGCCGCGTCCGTCTGAATTAACGGATAATGCTGTTCCAGCGGATTGATCGTGCGGTTCAACGCGGAAATAACGCCGACCGTCACCGTGCCGCGCAATTCCAGCCCCAACGGATTGCCGATCGCGATCGCCGGTTCGCCGACGACCAATGAACTCGAGTCGCCGAGTTCCGCCACCGGCAACTCTTCATGTTCGATTTTAATGACGGCGAGATCGGTAGCTTCATCGCGGCCGATCACTTTGCCGGTAATCGTTTCGTTTGTCGCCAACATGACATTGACGTCATCACTTGTCCCCACCACATGGTAGTTAGTGACGATGTATCCCCGCTTATCGAAGATGACGCCGCTGCCGACGCTTTCGCCGACCAGCACGCGCCGATTAAACATATCGCGGTCATACACTTTCGTGCTGATGCCTACTACCGCGGGTCCCACCTGTTTGACGGCTTGCACGATCGAAGTGTTGCGGACATTGGATAAAATCCGTTCTTCTTTCGGCGTATTCAAAGACTCAAAGTCGTTGCCGTCACCTTGCGGCGCCCACCAGTGGCGCCCCAAAAAGACGCCCAGCAGTACTCCGATAATGATCAGCAGGACGGCGATAATAATGATGTATTTACGATTGTTTCGCATTCTTTCTCCTCGTTCGTAACAGTTTTCGACGCGCAGCGCACATTTCCCAAAACGGCGCCGTGCTGCCAGTGAATGCCCGCCTTCTCCTCTTTAATGCCGGTGGCGTCGAGCATCGTTTCCATGGCCGCGGCAACCGCCGCGCAAGTATTATTCGTTTCACTTCGGTTCGCTAAAATGACATCCATTCGCCGACCCCGATACAGACGCGCCAGCAAGCGGCCGGTTTCACCGTTGGCCAAGTGCCCGCGCGCGCCCAAAATGCGCGCTTTCAAAAACGCGCTGTACGGTCCTTCGCGCAACATGACGGGATCGTGGTTGGCTTCGAGCACCAGCAGCGTAGCTTCTTGCAACGCCGCTTCCACATCGGACGACACAAAGCCCAAGTCGGTGCACACCGCTGCTTTCACGCGCGTCGCGGCGAAGGTGAATCCGCCCGGATCCGCCGCGTCATGACTGATCGCGAACCGTTCCACATCCAAATCGCCGAGGGTAAACGGCCGCGTTACTTCCACAAAGCGGCGCGCGTACGTCACCGCGGTCTCGCCGAGTGCCTGAAACGTCGCGCGTGTCGTATACACCGGCAACGAATAACGTTTCAAAAAAGAAGCCAGACCCTTGACATGATCGCTGTGCTCATGCGTAAGCAAAACGCCGGCCAGTTGCGCCGGATCGACATGCAGCTCCGCCAGCGCCTGCGTGATGCGGCGCGCGCTGATCCCGCAATCGACCAGCACCTGCGTCCGCGGCGTGCGCACTAACGTGGCATTGCCCTTGCTCGAAGATGCCAGCGTGACCATTTCGAGTTCCGGCCGTTCCATCGCCGCCATGGTTTCGCTCGGCGCGATGCGCGGCGTGTCCTGCGCAGCGCTCTTGATCGTATTCTGTTCAGTATATTGACCGCGCCCGTTCGCAATCTCGCGCGCTAAATCTTCCAGTGTGTTGAACTGCGTTTTCGGCAATGTTTTCCCCCGTTCTTACATTAATTTTTATTATAGCATATGCGCGGCGGCGCGAACCTTTCGCCAACCAAAAACAGCGGACATATGTCCGCTGTCTGTGGGTCATTGCCTTATTTTTTCGAGGCGATAAAACGCGCGATGCGTTTCATGGCTTCGGCGAGATTTTCCATGCTCGACGCGTAGGAAATGCGCACGTGGCCTTTCCCCTGTTCGCCGAATGCCGAGCCCGGCACGACGGCGATACGTTCGGCGGCGAGTAAACCTTCGGCGAATTCATTATCCGTAAGTCCCGTGCTGCGAATATCCGGGAAGATGTAGAAGGCGCCTTGCGGCTTCACACAGGGCAAGCCCATTTTCGTCAGTTCCTCGTATACAAACTGACGACGGCGATCGTATTCCGCTTTCATCGCGGCGACGTCTTCGTCACATTCGCGCAGAGCGGCGAGCGCTCCTTTTTGACTGGTCGTCGGCGCGCACATAATCGCGTACTGGTGGATCTTGAACATCGTTTCCGTGAGTTCGCGCGGCGCGCAGGCGTAACCGATACGCATGCCGGTCATCGCGTAGGCTTTCGAAAAGCCGTTGAAAACGACGGTGCGTTCTCGCATGCCCGGCAGCGACGCGATGCAGGTGTGCGTGCCTTCATAGGTCAGTTCCGCGTAGATTTCATCGGAAATAACGACGAGGTCGTGCCGTTTCGCCACTTCGGCGATCTCCATAAGCGATTCGCGATCCATGATCGTGCCCGTCGGGTTGTTCGGGAAACCGATCAGCAATACTTTTGTTTTCGGGGTAATATATTTTTCCAGCGCTTGCGCCGTCAGACGGAAACCGTCTTCCTGCCGCGTCGGCACGAGTACCGGCGTACCGCCCGCCAACGTCACGCAAGCCGGATACGCCACATAGGCCGGATCGGGGATCAGCACTTCATCTCCCGGATTCAACAGCGCGCGCAAAGTCATGTCGATGGCTTCCGAAACGCCGATCGTCACCGTGATCTCCGTCTTGGGATCGTATTCGACGCCGTAGTGTTCGGCGAACAGTTTGGCGATTTCTTCGCGCAAAGGCAAAATACCGGCATTGCCCGTGTAGGACGTTTCCCCTTTTTCCAGACTTGCTATGCAGGCTTTGATGACTTTGTCCGGCGCGTTGAAATCAGGCTCTCCCACGCCGAGTGAAATCACATTGTCCATGGTGCTCGCCAAATCAAAAAATTTTCGAATGCCCGACGGCGGTATCGAAATGATCCGCGGCACCATTTTTGTTTTCCAGTCCATGTGGCCCTCCTTCAAATATATAATCTCACTTCATCATAGCAAAGGCGCGCGCATGTTTCAATGTAATAAAAAGCCGCACCTCAGGGCGCGACTTTTTATTTTTTGCGGTCCTATTTTTACAGTTTTTTCAATGCTTCCAGCGCTTTTGCGAAGTCAACCTGATCATTGGCTTCCGGCACGTATTCGATGTAGCGTACGACATTGTCACGATCGACGACTACTACACCACGCGAGAGCAGCCGCAGATCCGGAATGAGGTAACCGTATTTTTCACCGAATTCCGCCGTCTTGTGGTCGGAAAGCGTGACCACGCGATCCAATCCTTCCGCCGCGCAGAAACGTTCCTGCGCAAACGGCAAGTCCGTGCTCAACGCAATGACAACGACGTCATCGGCGAAATCGACCGCGTCTTTATTGAACTGGCGAACCTGGTTTTGGCAAACCGGCGTATCCATCGACGGCATCGCCAAGAGAACTTTAATTTGGCCGTTCCAGTCCGACAATTTTTTAGCCGTTAAATCCCGCGCGACCAGTGTCGCGTCCGGAGCGGTATCACCGACTTTAATTTCCTTACCGGCGAGCGCCAATTCCTGACCATCCCATTTGGTAGTGCGTTTTTCCATAATATTTTCCTCCTCAGATAACATGTAAATGAATCGGTACACTTATATTATATCACGTGCACCTCTTCATCCGTGATAAGATAGTGGCAATAAAGGAGGTCTTTATGACGAATTTATCTCTTCCCCGCTGGCAGGCCGTATACGCCGTCACCGCGAACGATCGCGCCGAAGCGGAGCAGCTCGCTCAGAATCTCGCCGTCGAACAGACGATTGAATATCCCTACGAATTGGTGGAAGGCACCTGGTACGCCGACGAAATGACCGGCCGCATCGAAGCCCTTGAACCGTTTAATGAAACGGAATGGAAAGTCACGCTCAGCTATCCCGCCGAAGCGGTGCAGGGTGAGTTTTTACAGCTTTTGAATATGGTATACGGCAATTCCTCATTGCAAATCAAGACGCGCTTGCTGGATTTCACATTGAGTCCGGAACTCGCCGCCGAATATCCCGGTCCGCGCTACGGTCTTAACGGTTTGCGCGACTATTGGCAGATACCCGCCGGACCGTTGGTGATGGCGGTGCTCAAACCCATCGGTCACAGCAGCCGCGAATTCGCCGCCATGGCGAGCGCCTTCGCCCGCGCGGGCGTGGCGGTGATAAAAGACGACCACAGCCTGCATAATCAAAAATTTTCTCCTTTTCGGGAACGCGTGACGGCATGCGTCGACGCGGTCGCGAACGCCAACGCGCAAGCCGGTCACCACACGGCGTACTTGCCGAATATCACAAGCGCCGGCGCGGAATTGATCGAACGCGCGCTGTGCGCGCAGGAGCTCGGCGCGAACGGCATCATGGTAGCGCCGGCCTTGACCGGTTGGGGCAGCGTGCACGAACTCGCGAATCATCCCGATTTCACCTTGCCCATTGTCTGCCACCCGTCCTGGAGCGGCCCGATGGTGCGCGGTCCGCGACCGGTGGTTTCCCCCTTCGTCTATAACGGTTTGTTTCCGCGCTTGGCCGGCGCCGACAGCGTCATCGTCGTGGGCGGCGGCGGCCGTTTCGGCGTGCGCAATGACGCGTGTTTGGCGAGCCGTGACGGCGCGCTCTGCGCGTGGGGAAATTGCCGCCCGCTGTTGCCCGCCATCGGCGGCGGCATGACGCTCGACGCGATCACCGAATTATCGGAACTCTACGGTGACGATATTATGTACCTCGTCGGCGGAGCGCTGTTCCGTGAAAGTCCCGATATCGAACAGAACACGCGCCGCTTCTTGGCAGGAGTCGAAACGATCTATGCTCACGCCGGAAACGCTCGTTAAACTGACGCGACTGCGCCGACTGTTAAAAGCCGACGAACGCGTCGTGCTCGCCTATTCGGGCGGCATCGATTCTTCGTTACTCGCGTACCTCGGTCAGCAAATGCTCGGCGACCATTTGCTCGCCGTCACCTGCGTGAGTCCGCTGCTCCCGCCGGCGGAGCGCATCGCGGCCCGCCACTTTGCTGCAAGCCACGGCATCCGCCACATGGAATGGCCGACGCCGGATCTCGACTGTGGCGCCGTCGCGCAAAACGCGCCGGATCGCTGCTACCATTGCAAGTATCGTCGCTTTGCCGCCCTGCTGGAATATGCGCGCACGCACGGTTACCGGGCGGTCTGGGAAGGCAGCAATATCGACGATCTCGGTCAATACCGGCCGGGCTTGCGAGCGCTGCGGGAACTGCCCGTCGTTTCACCTTACCTCGGCGCGAACTTTACGAAAGCGGACATCCGCGATGTCGCCCGTCATCTCGGTCTGCCCATTTGGGATAAACCGGCCGCTCCCTGTCTCGCTACCCGCTTTCCGTACGGAACCAAGCTCGACGCGCAGACATTGCGTAAAGTCGCGGTAATGGAAACTCTTTTGCGCGCCGTGTTGGGCGAACCGCTGCGGTTGCGCTATGACGGTCACGCCGCGACGATTGAAGCGGATGCCGAACGACTGGCGCGCCTCTCCGCGAAGCGCAAACAAAAATTATTACAATGCGTTCGTCAATTCGGTATCGCGGCTGTGCAATTCGCCCCTGACGGTTACCGAAGCGGTCGCTATGATCATGACGACAACAAAAAAACACCTCGCTGAGGTGTTTTTTTATTGGATGGCTTGCTGAAAGCCGCGCCGAAATTCGGTCGCGCCGCCGTTCGCCGGATGGCGTAACGCGACGCTTGGAATACCGCCCTGCGCGAGCATCTGTTGCGCTTTGCGCCCGATCGCGAAAATCAGCGGCGGCCGATACATGTCGATGATCCGTCGCGCGAACGTCAATCCCGCGGCGAGTTCCGCCTCCTGCGGCGTGCGATTGGCGAGAGGATTCGTCGCCGGATGCGGATGAAACGGAAAAATATTCCAAAGTAAAAACGATTCCGGCCGCAGTCCCGCGTCCAATGCCGCCTGCCACACCATGGTATCCGTCGGTTCGTTATAGCCGAGTCGGGCACGCGTGTTCGGCATTTCGTCCGTCACGCGCGACGTGCGTTCGACCGTCTCCGGCATCAGAAAAACATCCTGCGGGCCGACACGTTTATGGTGTCCCAAAAGCATGCGTTCGCAGGTCAGCGCGATCCCGGAAAAGCGACAACCCTGATAGCCCGCCGCCTCCGCCAGCAACAACACGCGCGGCGCGGGCCGCGCCGCCAGGTAGCGGCGCAGGTAGTCGCGCCGTCGCGCCGCCGCGCCCGGCAAATCGAGCTCCGTCTCGTCCTGTTCGCGCCAGGGATTCGCGACATTTGGGCTCGTATACGCGCGCAAATCTTCAAGCAGCGCGTCGATATCTGTCTCCATTATCCCTCCGTCGGACTTCGTAACGAAGCCGTATTCACGTAAATATCACCGGAGTGAAAACTTTCTTTCAACTGCAAAAGAGGCGCGTACGGTTCATTGACAAAGTGTTTGCGTTGCGAACGCGGCACCAACAGCGTCACTTCCTCACCGCGCGCCAGCACCACCATGAACTCTTCCTCCGTCATCTGCGGCATCGTGTACTTACCCGCCCACACCGCATTTCTCTCTTCGTCGCGATCGGCAAAAATCGGCACGATCCCCGTATAAAACGGGAACGAGGTCGTGTACGCGCGGTAGCAGTAATGAACGCCCGGTTCCGCCGCCCATGCCGACGCGAGTTCTTCCGTGCTCCGATCACGCAGTACCGACGGCAATCCTTCCGCCGTCAGCAAAAGGGAGGCGATCACCAGCATCCAAGCGACCCGCGCGAAACGGCCCGCGCGGGAACCGTTACGACGACTGCGCCACAACGTGTACGCGAAGAAAATCAAAAGCACGGCGGCCAAGCCGATCAGCATGCGATTAAGATAGGCCATCACGCCGAGATACAAGGCCGTCATGAAAAAAGCGGGCGCCGTGAGCCACGCGTTATATTTGTTGCGGCCGCTGTCAACCGCGTACAGCCAGGCGCGTACCGCGAGCAACACCAGCGGCAAAATCGCGATGTACGTATACGTGATGTACTTGGTCGCCATCGCCGTGTAAAAGAGCACCGAAACTACAACCCAAACCACGCAAAAACGATACGCCGCCGACGTTTCCCAACGCGCGCGAACGATTTCCCGCAACGCCAACGGCGTCCACGGCAACGCCGAAAGCGGCAAAACCAGCAAGTAATAATACCAGTGATTATCCTCGGGATGTTCGGAAACCGTGGCCCGCGTAATATTATGCAGACCCAGGAAACCCTGAATAAAATCCGCGCCGTGCGTCATGTACATCGTCACGTACCAGGGCGCCGACACGAGGAAAAATACGGCGATGCCCGCCGGATCAAACAGGCGTTTCCAGCGGCGCGCGGCGGGCGTCACGGCAAGCCAGACCAATAAAATCAAGCCCGGCAGCACAAGTCCCACCGGCCCTTTGGTAAGCACGGCCAACCCCGCGCCCGCGTACGCGAGCATCATGCAGCGACGCGAATTTTCCGTCAAACCGCGATACGCGCCGTACATCGTCACCGCCGTCCACAAAAGCAGCGCCGGATCCGTGACCACGCCGCGGCTGAGCACCCAAAACGCAAATGTCGTCAGCAAAAACAAACCGCTGTACCAGTACGCGTCTTTGCGCCGCCAAAAACATTCGCCCAAAACGCCCGTCATCACGACCGTCGCCGCTCCCATGACCGCGCCGGGCAAGCGCGACGCGAAATCGCCGAACCCGAACAACTTGTAGGAAATTTCCAGCAACCAATACGCGAAAATCGGTTTATCAAACCAGTAATGACCGTAAATCTGCGGCGATATCCAGTTGCCCGCCAGCACCATTTCTTTCGCCGTCAAAGCGTAATTGGACTCTACCGGATCCGTCATCGGCAAATTCCAATTAAACGCGCACAACGTAATCAGCGCCAGCAGAAACAGACCGCCGTACTTGCGCCACAATGATCCATTCATCAAAGTCAGCGCCCCGCTCAACGGCCCAAATCCAACACTATATCGACCGGGCAGTGGTCGCTGCCCATGACTTCGGGATAAATCCGCGCTTCCTGAATCTTCGGCGCCAGACGATCCGACACCAGGAAATAGTCAATTCTCCACCCGACATTGCGTTCGCGCGATTTCGCGAAATAACTCCACCACGTGTACGCGTCGACCGCGTCCGGATACAGATAACGGAACGAATCGGTAAAACCGGCGTCCAGCAACTTCGTCATCATCCCTCGCTCTTCATCGGTGAAACCCGCGTTCCGACGATTCGTCTTCGGATTTTTCAAATCGATTTCTTTATGCGCCACATTCAAATCGCCGCACAACACGACCGGCTTCTCCTCATTCAACGCCAACAAATACGCGCGAAACGCATCTTCCCACGTCATGCGGTAGTCGAGCCGCGTAAGCTCCCGCTGACTGTTCGGCGTATAGCAGGTGACGAGGTAATGATCCGGATATTCGAGCGTAATCACGCGCCCCTCCTGATCATGCTCTTCGATCGCGATCCCGTACGATACATGCAACGGTTCATGTTTCGTGAAAATGGCGGTGCCGCTGTAACCTTTTTTGACGGCGCTGTTCCAAAACTGATAGTAGCCCGGCAAATCCAATTCCATTTGGTGCGGCTGCATTTTCGTCTCCTGCAGACAAACCGCGTCCGCGGCGAATTCATCGAATCGTTCCATAAAACCTTTACGCACAGCCGCGCGTAAACCGTTTACATTCCAAGATACGTAATGCATGAAACCCTCCTTTACTGTCCGTTCTATTGTATGAAACTCACCGAACGTTTGTCAAAACACAAACCTTTTATTTTACATATCATCGCTCGGATACTCCTCGCGCTGTGCTATAATAAACAAAAATTTATGAGGAGGACTGCGATGAAACGGGTAGTGATAACGGTGCTCGGCGCGGATCGCGTCGGCATCATCGCGGCGGTCACCAAAGTGCTCGCCGAACAAAAAATCAATGTATTGTCGATCAATCAAACCATTTTAGACGGTTTCTTCAACATGGTGTTGATGGGCGACATGACGGATGCGGAACTGGATATGCAAACCTTGCAAAAACAGTTCGCGGAGCTCGGTGAAAGCATGGGGCTGGATATTCGCGCGCAACTCGCCGATGTGTTTTATAAAATGCACCGCGTGTAGGAGGTTCTATGCTGGATATTGAAGATATTTTAGCCACTCGCCGCATGTTTGAGGAGAACCGTCTGGACGTGCGCACCGTCACGCTCGGCGTTTCCCTGCGCGGCTGCATCGACCGTAACGGCGAAGCAATGTGCCAAAAAATCTACGATCACATTTGTCGCGTCGCGGAAAATCTCGTTCCGACCGCGGAAGCCATTTCCCGTGAATACGGCGTGCCGATCATCAACAAGCGCGTCGCCGTCACGCCGATTTCGCTCGTCGCGGAAGCGAGCGACCTGACCGACTATGTGCCGGTCGCGCAGGCCTTGGATCGCGCCGCGAAAACATGCGGCATTGATTTTATCGGCGGTTTTTCCGCGCTCGTGCAAAACGGCATCACGCGCGGCGATCAGATTTTACTCGATTCCGTTCCGGAAGCGCTGGCGACCACCGATCGCGTTTGCTCCTCCATCGGCATCGGCTCCACGAAATCGGGCATTAATATGGACGCCGTGCGGCAAATCGGCGAAATCATCAAAAAAACGGCCGCTTTGACAGCCGACAATGACGCTTTGGGCTGCGCCAAACTCGTAGCGTTCTGCAATCCGGTCGAAGACAATCCGTTCATGGCGGG
>USPU01000020.1 GCA_900556745.1 uncultured Veillonellaceae bacterium | reverse complement strand
CCGCCGTAATCGACGATCAAAAGTGACAGCCCTACCGAGCCGATATGAACGACGCCGTACATTCGTTTTTGTTTGCCGATCATGCCCTATTCCTCTCTTTTCTGTGGTACTTTTATTATAGCCCATTTCGCCGGGAAAAGCGGGCACGCCTCCTTGCCTTAACGAAGTTTTTACATAATAAAACGGCGCTGTTTTCTTTTGCATGCGCCTTTAAAATTCGCTACAATAAAAGCAAGAGAACGGGAAGGGACTGAGTATTTTGTTATGGGATGAAGATTACCGCGCCGAGCAGGTCGGCCTGATCGACCTGGGTTCGAACTCCGCGCGCATGGTTGTGATGGCGATCGAGCCGAATGACGCGTACCGGCTTGTCTATCAGGATAAGCAGCTGGTCCGCTTGAGTGAAGGAATGCAGGCCGCGGGCCGTCTCACCGAAGCGGCCATGGCAAGAACCCTTGCCGCGATGCAAAACTTTTCGCATACCGCCGAACTGCTCGGCGTCGAGAAGATGTTGGCCGTTGCCACCGCGGCCATGCGCAGCGCGGATAACGGCATTTTATTTCGCGATGAAATCGAATCCAAAACCGATATTCCGCTCACGATCATCAACGGTCGCGAAGAAGCGCGTCTCGGCTATTTAGGCGTCATCAACACATTGCCATACGAAGATTTCGTGCTCTTTGACCTGGGCGGCGCCAGCACCGAAGTATCCTTGGTGCGCAATCGACGCTTAAAAGAGACGATGAGCCTGCCGCTCGGTTCGCTCACGCTGACGGAAAAATTCGGCACGCAGGACGAAGTCAGCGCCAAAACGCTCAAAGCGATGGGCAGCTATATTAAGAAAATATTGCGCCGTCTGCCCGGCATCGAAAATACGAAACTGCCTCTGATCGGTATTGGCGGCACGGTGCGTAATTTGGCAAAAATCCATCAACGTCTGATCTCCTATCCCATTCCCAAACTTCACCACTATACGATGGCGCCGGACGCCATTTACGACATGACGGAAATGCTCGCGAGCCGCAACTTCAAAGAACGCACGCAGATCTCGGGGCTCGGCCGCGATCGCGCGGACATCATCACCGCCGGCGCGTTTTTGATTCAAACCTTACTGCAATTCACGGGCGCAGAACAACTCATTATCAGCGGCAACGGCTTGCGCGAAGGATTGTTCTTCAACTATTACGCCATGACGCGTCGCCAGGGGCAGCACTTTCCCGAAAGCCTGCTGCGGCAAAGCGTGGAAAACTTCCGCAATACGCTCCCGCTCGGGAACGAAGAGCAAATGCAGTACATCACGAAAATGGCATTGAAACTGTATGACGGCCTGCAACCCCTGCACGCTTTCCCCGCCCGCTATCGGGAATGGCTGGAAACGACCTGCCGTTTACACGATGTCGGCATGATGATCAACTACTACAGCCACGCGCAGCACAGCGCTTACATCATCGCGAACTCGCCGGTGTACGGACTCACGCATCGCGAGCAGGCGACTTGCGCGCTCATCGCCGCGTTTCAAGACGGCATCTCCAATAAATTGCGCCGCTTCGCCCAGTTCGCGAAACTGCTGACCGAAGAGGATCTGACCGTCGTCAAGCAACTTTCCACCCTGCTCGCGATCGTCAAAGCCTTTGACGCGACCTACGATGAAAGCGTCACATCGCTCGCCGTCTCGCAGCCGGACGAAACGCACGCGGTGCTGCATCTTACCGCCCGCTCTGTCAGCGATATTCCGCTGATCAACGCGAACATCGCGCCCCATATTAAAGAATGCAATGAAGAGTATCCCTTTACCCTCAGCGTCGAATGGGATAACGCCGACAAAACGCCGGAGCCATACGATACATCCGCGTAAATCAAAGCAATAAAAAAAGAGACCGTACGGTCTCTTTTTTATTTAGATCGCCGTCCAACCGCCGTCAATGCAAAGCAGCTGGCCGGTAGTGAAGCTCGAAGCATCGGAGGCGAAATAAATCACCGCGCCGTCCAGTTCACCCGGTCGACCGCCGCGTCCCATCGGCGAATACGTCGCGAGAACATCTTGAAACGCTTGCGTTTGAAATGCTTTTTCCGTCATATGCGTGTCAAAATAACCCGGTCCGATCGCATTGACCGTGATACCGTGTTTCGCCCATTCCACCGCCAACGCTTTGGTCAGCATTTTCACGCCGCCTTTGGCCGCGCTGTATGCGGAAAGATAAGCGGGTTTCATCGCTACTTCCGAATGGATTGAGCCGAGGTTGATAATTTTACCGTATTCCTGCTTCAACATCTGTTTGCCCACCGCGCGCGCCACATAGTATACGCCGTCCAGATTCGTGCCGAGCACTTTGCGCCAATCCTCCGTCGACTGCTCCGCCGCCGGCACACTCGCTCCGACGCCTGCGTTATTCACCAAAATATCGATGCGCTGATATTGTGCGACAACCTCTGCCACCGCCTGCTCGATGCTTTCCGGCGACATGACGTCCATCACCACATAGGACGCTTCCGCGCCGAGTTCTTTCAGCGCCCGCACCGTCTCCTGCAGTTTTTCTTTCCGCCGCGCGGCGACCACCACCGTCGCCCCTTGGCGAGCCAGTGCCTTAGCCAATTGAATGCCAAGGCCGGATGAACCGCCCGTAACGAGCGCAATTTTACCGCTTAGGTCAAAATAATTTTTCATCTCGCACCTCCGAGTACTGTGTTCTGTATTTATACTACCATATTTCCCTTATCCACATGGATTCAATCCGTTGCCGGTCGGATTCCGTCTTTACGTCATGGCCAAACGTAGTCAGCGCGGTAGGCATTTCACCGCCCGTTGCATACAGTTTCCGCGCTCGACGGGTACCGTCTTTACGATTCTTTGCACGCTCTCTCCTTTCGCGCAACAAAAAACCGCCTCAGCGTTTCGCTTTAGCGGCTTTTAATACATCAGAGATAAACAATACGCCACCGATGACGTGCAATCGTTTTCCAGTATGTACTCATTTATTTTCCCTTTTTTAGGAGCTTCACGTCTTCTTCATAGCCATCTCTTGTAACTTCGTTTCCCTCGCGCTCGAAGTATGCTTCCACCTCTTCATCGCTCAAGTTCTCCCAATAATATCTAAATTTGTCTACAACTATTGTTCTGTATTCTTCATAACTTACACTCCGGCACCTCCTCGGCTCGCTTTAGCGGCTTTTAATACATTAAGGATAAACAATACGACACCGATGCGGGGCAACCATTTTCCAGTATGCGCTCAGTGATTCTTCCCTCTTTTAATTTCTCCACATCTTCCTCATAACGATCTTTCGTGATTTCGTTTCCCTCTCGCTCGAAGTACGCTTCCACCTCTTCATCGCTCAAGTCCTCCCAATAATATCTGAATCGCTTTACAACTATTGCTCTGTACTCTTCATAGCTAATCACTCCGGCACCTCCTCGTTTCTATATTTCATCGTCAAGTCGTATACTTTAGCGGTCTTTATTTCATTCTATGTTTTGCCAACAACTTCTCCCGTCGCCCGATTGATTCAGCCGTTCGCGCGCTCTTTATATATTAAATTATACCTTTTTTAATGCTTTTTCAAGACGCTCATATCGCAAGCATGATGCTTCGCATTACGCGCTCCCGCCAACCGTCGTTGAAACGGTTTTTCCCTAGTATCATTTAAGTTAAAACCTCTCTATCCGTATGAGTAGAAAGCGAAATAAAAAAACAGATGCGCAACCGTCGGGCATTATTAATTACCTAAACAGTTTCCCAATGATTGCAAAATCTGAGCCACAAAAAAAGAGACGACCTTGTCGTCTCTTTTTATTTTGCTTTGCTTTATGCTTCGGCTGCCGCTTCTGCCGCTTGGTCAGCGCTTTCTTCGGCGTTTTCCGCAGGCGTTTGCGGTTTGTCTTCCGCAAGGCTGATGTTGCGATAGCGGGACATGCCCGTACCGGCCGGAATCAGTTTGCCGATGATGACGTTTTCTTTCAGACCGAGCAACGGATCGATTTTACCTTTGATCGCAGCTTCCGTGAGAACGCGTGTGGTTTCCTGGAAGGATGCGGCGGAAAGGAACGAATCGGTCGCAAGGGCGGCTTTGGTAATACCCAAGAGGATATGTTTGCCGCTGGCTTCCTTCTTTCCTTCGGAACGTAAGCGTTTGTTCTCAAGTTCCAGCAGGTTGGCTTCGACGGTATCGCCCGGCAGCATATCGGTATCGCCGGCGTCATCCAATTTAATTTTATGGAGCATTTGACGCACGATGACTTCGATGTGCTTGTCGTTAATTTCAACACCTTGCGATTTGTATACTTTTTGTACTTCGTAGACGAGGTAACGCTGGGTCGCCTGGACGCCGAGTACATGCAGAATGTCGTGCGGGTTGATCGAGCCTTCGGTCAGGCGGTCGCCTTTGGCGATGGTGTCGCCGTCTTCGACCACGATTTTCAGGCCGTACGGAATGGTTTTGGACCATTCTTCACCGCCGTCGGTAATGTGGATTTTTTGGATTTGTTTATTTTCTTCCAGCGTTTCGATCTGCACGGTTCCGCCGATTTCCGCGATAATCGCGTAGCGTTTCGGTTTACGCGCTTCGAAAAGTTCTTCAACACGCGGCAGACCTTGCGTGATATCTTCGTTCGACGCGACGCCGCCGGTGTGGAACGTACGCATCGTCAACTGCGTACCCGGTTCACCGATAGACTGCGCCGCGATGATGCCGACGGCTTCACCGACTTCGACCATGCGACCGGTTCCGAGGTTGCGGCCGTAGCACTTGCGGCAGACGCCGTGACGGCACTGGCAGGTGAGAACCGAACGAATTTTGACCGTGTCGTAGTGTTTTTCGATTTCGGCTGCGGTTTCCTCATCAATGAGCTCATTTTTCGCGATGATAAGCTCGTTGGTTTCTTTGTTGTAAAGATCTTCCGCGGTGATGCGGCCGGCGAGACGGTCGCGCAACGGTTCAATGACGCCGTCGCCTTCGACGATGGCTTCGACTTCAATACCGTCGATTTCATCCAAATGAACGACGACACGACGGGCGTCGCTGGCGAGGATTTTTTCAATCATCGCTTCGGTGAGTTTCTGTCCTTTTTGATAAAGAACTTCACCGGCAACGGTTTCCACATCTTCGACAAGTTCCTTGCCGAGCATGCGATCCACCATGTGTTTGCGCAATTTGTTGCGCAGGTTGTCTTCGGGCTGCCCCAAAGTGACCACGGTGTTTTCACTGGAGACGTGTTCGTGTTCTTCCGTGTTGGCGTACGAGCCGTGCAAAACGATTTGCGGAACCAGATGCTCGCCGATGACCTGCAAATCTTTGGCGGTAAGTTTCGTACCTTCCGCAACGAGCGCTTCACCCGTTTCCGGATCAACTACCGCGGTTTCAAGAACGCGTCCGAGCAATTTATCCTGCATGGCGGCGATCGCTTCTTTGGCCGTAGCCGCGAGACGACCGCGCTCACGAACGAGATCAACGGAAACAATGTCGCAGTCTTCTTCACGCACGATAACATCCTGCGCGACGTCGACGAGACGACGGGTCAGGTAGCCGGAGTCCGCTGTACGGAGCGCCGTATCGGCCAAACCTTTACGCGCGCCGTGAGACGATGTGAAGTAGTCCAAAACGGTCAAGCCTTCACGGAAGTTCGACTTGATCGGCAAGTCGATGATGCGACCGGACGGGTCGGCCATCAGGCCGCGCATGCCGGCGAGCTGACGGATCTGCTGTTCGTTACCGCGGGCGCCGGATTGCGCCATCATGGTCAAGGGGTTGAATTTATCAAAGCCCTGCATCATTTCGCGCGTAACTTCGCCGGTCGCGTCGTTCCAAATATCAATCGTTTTGCGATAGCGTTCATCGTCGGTGATCAAACCGCGTTTGAAGAGGCTGTTCACTTTTTCGACCTGCTGATCGGCTTTGGCAAGAATCGTTTCTTTCGTCTCCGGCACTTTGATGTCGGCGATGGCAATCGTCATGCCGGCTTTTCTTGCGTAGTGGAAGCCGAGCGTCTTCACGCGGTCGAGCAGATCCGCGGTATGCGCCATGCCGAAATGACGGAAACAATTGTTAATCAGGCGAGCGAGCTCTTTCTTGTCCATGAGCACGCCGAGCATCGTCTGACCGGATTCATTTTCACGGTAGTAACGCAATTCTTCCGGCAGCGCCATGTTGAAAATCAGGCGACCGGCCGTGGTCAAGACACGACCGCGTTCCGGAATACGTACAAAGATATAATGCTGCAAGTCGATGAAGTGCTGGTCATACGCCATGACGACTTCATCGTAGTCGGCAAATGTGGGGATCGAGATCGCGTTTTTCCGTGCCTCTTCGTCCATCAGGCTGTATTCCGTCGCCGGCACGAGCATCCGTAGCGCGCCTTTCTCATCTCTGTATTCTTCCGAACGGTCAATGGTCAGATAGTACGCGCCGAGAACCATATCCTGCGACGGTACCGCGACCGGTTTACCGTCTTTCGTCGACAAAATATTGTTGACGGAAAGCATCAGCGTACGCGCTTCGGCCTGCGCTTCGACCGAAAGCGGCAAGTGGCAGGCCATCTGGTCGCCGTCGAAGTCGGCGTTGTACGCCGCGCAAACGAGCGGGTGCAATTTGATGGCGCGACCTTCCCAAAGAATCGGTTCGAACGCCTGGATACCCAAGCGGTGCAAGGTCGGCGCGCGGTTCAACAGAACCGGATGTTTGTGGATGACGTCTTCGAGGACATCCCACACTTCCGGCGCGATTTTTTCGACTTTTTTCTTGGCGTTTTTAATGTTGTTCGCCAAACCGCGGGCAACGAGTTCTTTCATGACAAACGGTTTGAAGAGTTCAAGCGCCATTTCTTTCGGCAGACCGCATTGGTGCATTTTGAGTTCCGGTCCGACAACGATAACGGAACGGCCGGAGTAGTCAACGCGCTTACCCAACAAGTTCTGACGGAAACGGCCCTGTTTACCTTTCAAGAGATCGGAAAGGGATTTCAGCGCGCGGTTGCCCGGTCCGGTGACCGCGCGGCCGCGACGGCCGTTATCAATGAGCGCGTCGACCGCTTCCTGCAACATGCGTTTTTCGTTGCGCACGATAATTTCCGGCGCATGCAGTTCCAACAAACGTTTCAAACGGTTGTTACGGTTGATGACACGGCGATAGAGATCGTTCAAATCGCTGGTCGCGAACCGACCGCCGTCGAGCTGCACCATCGGGCGCAGTTCCGGCGGAATGACCGGCACGCAGTTCATAATCATCCATTCCGGACGGTTGCCGGATTTACGGAACGCTTCGACGACTTCTAGGCGACGGATCGCGCGCAAACGGCGTTGGCCGCTCGCTTCCTGCATTTCCGCGCGCAGTTCTTTGCGCAATTCTTCCAGGTCGATTTCCGCCAGCAAGGTTTGGATCGCTTCCGCGCCCATCTTGGCGACAAACGAGTTGTAACCGTAGGTTTCGACCGCTTCCCGATATTCCGCTTCGTTCAGCAGTTCTTTTTTCTTAAGTCCCGTGTCTTTCGGATCCAACACGATGTAGGACACGAAGTACAGGACACGTTCCAACGAACGCGGCGAGACGTCAAGGATGAGTCCCATCCGGCTCGGAATTCCTTTGAAGTACCAAATGTGCGACACCGGGGTGGCCAATTCGATATGCCCCATGCGTTCGCGACGTACTTTGGCGCGGGTGACTTCGACCCCGCATTTATCACAGACGACGCCTTTATTGCGGATCCGTTTATACTTTCCGCAATGGCATTCCCAGTCCTTGGTCGGACCGAAAATCCGTTCACAAAAGAGACCGTCTTTTTCCGGCTTCAGCGTCCGATAGTTAATCGTTTCCGGTTTGGTAACCTCACCATGCGACCAGGCACGAATTTTTTCGGGCGAAGCCAGTCCGATTTGCATCGAATCAAATTCGTTCACATCTAACAAATCTACCGCTCCCTTCACTATTCAGCGTCGTTACTATCAGTATCGGTGAAGAACGGTTCCGCGGCGGCGATATTTGCGGTATCGGCCTGCTGCGCCGTTTCTTCCACACTCATTTCATTTTCTTCCGGCGCGTTGTCCGCGTCTTCCGTCTCCGCGGAAACTCGACTTTGCCCGCCGGCATCCGCTTCCATGACTTCACGCAGTTCATTTTCTTCCGCCTGCGGCAAGTCCTCTTCTTCGAGTTCACGGATGACGACTTCTTCGCCGTTTTCATTCAAAATACGAACATCCAAGCCGATCGACTGGAGCTCTTTCAAGAGTACCTTGAACGATTCCGGAACGCCCGGTTCGGGGATATTTTCCCCTTTGACGATTTTTTCGTACGCTTTCACACGGCCGATCACGTCATCGGATTTCACCGTCAAGATTTCTTGCAAGGTGTACGCCGCGCCGTACGCTTCGAGCGCCCAGACTTCCATTTCACCGAAACGCTGGCCGCCGAACTGCGCTTTACCGCCCAACGGTTGTTGGGTGACGAGCGAGTACGGACCGGTCGAACGGGCGTGAATCTTGTCATCGACCAAGTGGTGCAACTTCAACATGTATTTGTAACCAACGGTAACGCGGTTGTCCATCTTTTCACCGGTGCGACCGTCGAACAGTTCGGTCTTGCCGTCTTCCGGCAAGTTGGCGAGTTTCAACGTGCTAAATACGTCGACTTCCGACGCGCCGTCAAAGACCGGTGTCGCGATATGAATACCGGCGACATCCGGTTCGGGCATGCCGTATTTATCGACATCGTAACCGTATTCTTTCAAGCGACGCGGCAGATCCGGATCGTTGTTGCGAATTTCCATACCCAACGCCTGAGCCGCGCGTCCCAAGTGGGTTTCTAAAACCTGACCGATGTTCATACGGCTCGGTACGCCGAGCGGGTTCAACACGATCTGAATCGGCGTGCCGTCCGGCATGAACGGCATATCTTCCTGGCGCATGACGCGGGAGACAACGCCCTTGTTACCATGGCGGCCCGCCATCTTATCGCCTTCGTGAATCTTACGTTTCTGCGCGATGTAGACGCGAACGAGTTTATTGACGCCCGGCTGCAGTTCATCGCCGTTTTCACGGGTGAACACGCGAACATCGACGATCTTTCCGGATTCGCCGTGCGGCACGCGCAAGCTGGTGTCGCGGACTTCGCGTTCTTTGTCGCCGAAAATGGCGCGCAGCAAACGTTCTTCCGGCGTCTGTTCGGTTTCGCCTTTCGGTGTGACTTTACCGACCAGGACATCCCCCGGGCGCACTTCCGCGCCGATCGAAATAATGCCTTCTTCATCCAAATATTTCAACGAATCTTCGCTGACATTCGGGAGCTGGCGGGTAATTTCTTCCGCGCCGAGCTTCGTGTCGCGCGCATCGCATTCGTATTCTTCAATATGGATCGACGTGTAAATGTCTTCCTTGCACAATTCTTCCGAGAGAAGAATCGCGTCTTCGTAGTTGTAGCCTTCCCACGGCATAAACGCGACCAGCACGTTGTAACCGAGCGCGAGTTCGCCGCCGTCGGTCGCCATGCCGTCCGCCAGCGCATCGCCCGCGTCCACCCGATCGCCCTTATAAACGAGCGGGATCTGGTTGATGCAGGTGCTCTGGTTGGAACGCATGAATTTGATCAGATCGTAACGATCCAATTTACCGTCATCGGTTTTGACGATGATTTCTTTTCCGGTGACGCGTTCCACCGTGCCCGCGCGTTTCGCGAGAACGCACACGCCGGAGTCGCGGGCGGCGGTGTATTCCATGCCCGTACCGACGAGCGGCGCCTGCGTACGCAAAAGCGGTACCGCCTGACGTTGCATGTTCGCGCCCATCAAAGCGCGGTTCGCATCGTCGTTTTCAAGGAACGGGATCAAGGCCGTACCGACCGAAACGACCTGTTTCGGCGAGACGTCCATCAAATCCACGCGTTGCGGCGCGACTTCAATAACATCGGACTGCAAACGGCTTGCGACATGCGCATGCTCAAAGTGGTTATTTTCATCGAGCGGCTCGTTCGCCTGCGCCACGACGAGGTTTTCCTCGGCATCGGCGGTGACGTAACGTACTTCGCTCGTGACGGTGACATCATCGCCGTCATGTTTCACCACGCGATACGGCGTTTCAATCAAACCGTATTTATTGACTTTCGCAAAGTTCGCTAAGGACGAAATCAAGCCGATGTTCGGACCTTCCGGCGTTTCAATCGGACACATGCGGCCGTAGTGCGAATGGTGCACGTCGCGAACTTCAAAGCCCGCGCGTTCTCGCGAAAGTCCACCCGGTCCCAATGCGGAAAGACGACGTTTGTGCGTCAGTTCCGCCAGCGGGTTCGTCTGGTCCATGAACTGCGACAATTGGCTCGAACCGAAAAATTCTTTCAGCGCCGCTGTGACCGGACGAATATTGATCAGCATCTGCGGCGTCAGGTTGTCGATATCCTGCGTCGCCATACGTTCTTTGACGACACGTTCCATGCGGGTCAAACCGATGCGGAACTGGTTCTGCAACAGTTCACCGACGCAACGCAAGCGGCGGTTCCCCAAGTGGTCGATATCATCGACATGGCCGATGCCTTCCATTAAATTCAATAAATAGGAAATATTGGCGATCATGTCCGCCGGTTCAACGGTACGCAACGTGTCCGGAAGGTTCACGTTATTGCAAACGATTTTGACTTCCTGACGGTTTTCGCCTTCCCCTTTCAGGACATAGATTTCCTGCAGACCCGGAATGCGTTTCTGCGCGAGCGTTTTTTCTACACGACGCGCCGGCAACACGCCTTCAATAATGGCCTCGATGTCATTAGCGGGCATGCGTTTGAACATGCCGCTGTCTTTAATCGCTTTCAGCTCTTTCTTGCCGACTTTCGTGCCTTCTTCCAAAAGCACTTCGCCGGTATTGATATCCACGAGAGTATCCACCAGCGTCTTGCCTTCGAGCTGACGCGCCCAGTCGGAGCCGGCATCGGAAAACATTTCGGAGGCCGCGATCTGTTCCAGTTCCTTGTTGCCGATCACGGTGCCTTCGGGCAAAACGACTTTACCCGTGTGCGGGTGAACCAACGGGCGCGCTAACGTCTGACCGAACAGACGGCCCTGCCAGCCTAATTTCTTACCTAATTTATAACGTCCGATATGCGCCAAATCATAGCGGCGCGGATCGAAGAACAGATTGTTGAACATCGAAGTCGCGCTGTCGATGGACGGCGGTTCGCCCGGACGCAATTTCTTATATATTTCAATTAACGCTTCTTCCTGCGAACGCGTCGGGTCTTTTTTCAACGTCTCCGCGATGCGCGGATCGTCACCGAAAAGATCCATGATTTCATCGTTCGTTTCAAAGCCCAGCGCGCGTACGAGAACCGTCGCCGGCAACTTGCGGTTACGGTCGATGCGAACGTGCACGATATCGTTGGCGTCGCTTTCGAGTTCAATCCAGGCGCCGCGATTCGGAATCACCGTGGAGCTGAACAGCGACTTACCCATCTGATCGATCGTGCCGCTGTAATATACGCCCGGCGAACGCACCAACTGACTGACGATGACGCGTTCCGCGCCGTTGATGACGAACGTACCGGTATCGGTCATCACCGGGAAGTCGCCCATAAATACTTCCGTTTCGGCGAGCTCGCCCGTTTCGGCATTTTCCAGACGAACTTTAACGCGCAGCGGCGCGGCGAACGTCGCGTCACGCTCTTTGCATTCGGCGATATCATATTTCGGTTCACCGAATTTGTAATCATCAAAATAAAGTTTTAATTTACCGTCTTGATTATTGCCCCGTTCGTTGCTTTCAATCGGAGAAATATCTTCAAAAATTTCCCGCAGTCCTTCTTCCTGAAACCACAGGTAGGAATTTCGCTGTAAATCGAGCAAGTGCGGCATTTGCAAGACCTCATTGATCTTGGCGTAGGTGTACCGTTTCCGCGTGCCCATATTTACCGGTTTGAACATGCACTTGTCACCCTTTCTGATATTGGCGTTATCGTGTCGTATCGGCTATTCACGTGTCGGTTTCGAAAAATGACAATAAAAGCAAGGTTCCTTTTTGAACCTTGCTTTTGCATTTTTTGTACTGCGTCTCTCCTCTATCAGTCTCCACGATCATAATGACACTACTGCAATTAGTAATTTTATCATTGATTATAGAAAATGTCAATCTAAAGACGTAATACTCCATATTCAACTTTCGTAAGTGATTGTACCGCAATTTCCAAGGCCTGGCAAGTCAATTCCATTTTTTGCATGCACACGGTGCGTCCATTCTTTAGCGGCAAGAAAAAAAGCCGCCACTGACGTGACGGCTGAAGAGAAACGTTTATTGCTGGCCCACGGTCAAAGTGGCCAGATTTTCACGCTGCAACTTAATGTAATCGTAGCCCGCTTTTTCCTGCGCGGCAGTCAATCCCTCAATCGGATTCAACACACGTACGGCGGCGCCGGTTTCCGCCGCGATCGCTTCCGCCAAACGCGGATTGACGAGTTCTTCGCTGTAAATCGTGCGCACGTCGTGTTCACGGATGAATTCGACCAGTTGCGCCATGCGATCCGGCGTCGGTTCAGCATCCGCATCGACACCCATGATGCCGATTTGCGTTAAACCGTAGCGCGCGGCCAGGTAGCCGAACGCCTCGTGCGAAACGACGAGATTTTTATTTGCGAGCGACGCGAGCGCCGCGTCCATATCCTTGTCGAGCGCCGCTAATTCGTCTTGGTATTTTTTCGCATTGGCGCGATACGCGTCGGCATGCGCCGGATCGGCTTTCGCCAACGCCTCAGCGACAACCGCCGCTTCCTTCATGACATTTTGCGGATCCAACCACACATGCGGATCCACGCCGCCGTGATGGTGGTGATGATGATGGCCGTCCGCGTGATGATCTTCATCGTGATGATCTTTGTCATGATGGTCGGCATCATGATGATCTTCGTCATGGTGGTCGGCGTCATGATGATCTTCGTCATGGTGGTCGGCGTCATGATCATGATCGTGATCATCGTCATCATGGTCCTCCGCCTTCAGCAGATCCAACCCCTGGCTCAATTCCACTACCATCGCGTCCCGCGTAATTTCCTTCTTCAAAATCTGGTCCGTCGGTTCCAAGCCCGCGCCGTTGTAGAAAAAGACTTTCGCCTGACCGATTTTCTTCAAATCGCTCGCGGTCGGTTCCCAATCATGCGGCTCCGCTCCCGGCGGCACCAAAAGCGTGACGTCGGCCTGATCCCCCGCCACTTTTTTCACCACATCGTACACAGGGTACACGGTCGTTACCACCTGCAGTTTTCCCTGATTTTCCTGCGGGGTCTGACCGCAACCGACAAGCGCCAGCAAAGCCGCGCACAAACTCAATACCCAAACTAATTTCTTCACACTTCCACATCCTTTCTATTCCCCGATTATAACGATTTCGCAAATTGCGTCAATTTCGCACTGTACCGCAGAACAGTCGTTCAGATATTCCGTCGGCAGTAACGGCAAGGC
>USPU01000019.1 GCA_900556745.1 uncultured Veillonellaceae bacterium | reverse complement strand
CGATGGTACCAATATTAACGTGCGGTTTGCTGCGTTCAAAATGTGCTTTTGCCATTTGAATTTCCTCCTAATAGGTGATGATTATGCTTTTTTGCCGCTGCGCTGCGCGACGATTTCTTCCGCGACCGCTTTCGGCACTTCTTCGTAATGATCAAACGTCATGGTGTGGTTACCGCGGCCCTGCGTCTTCGAACGCAAGTCGGTCGCGTAACCGAACATTTCGGACAACGGAACGAACGATTTAATGTTCGTCGCGCCGCGACGCGGTTCCATGCCTTCTACTTTGCCGCGACGGGAGTTCAGGTCGCCGATAACGTCGCCCATGTATTCATCTGGTACGACAACGTCGACACGCATGTACGGTTCGAGGAGCACCGGCTGCGCTTTTTGCGCGCCGGCTTTGAAGCCCATAGAACCGGCAATCTTAAAGGCCATTTCCGAGGAGTCGACATCATGGTACGAACCGTCGAAAACGGTAACTTTGATGTCTACCATCGGGTAACCCGCAACAACACCGGTCTGCATCGCTTCTTCCACACCGGCCTGTACCGGTCCGATGTATTCTTTCGGAATGACACCGCCGACGATTTTGTTTTCGAAGATGAAGCCGGATCCCGGCTCCATCGGTTCGAGTTTCAACCAGCAGTGGCCATACTGACCGCGACCACCGGACTGACGTATGAACTTACCTTCCGATTCGACTTCTTTGCGGATCGTTTCACGGTAAGCAACCTGCGGTTTACCGATGTTGCTTTCGACTTTAAATTCGCGCGACATGCGGGTAACCAGCACATCCAAGTGAAGTTCGCCCATGCCGGAAATGATCGTTTGACCGCTTTCGGCATCGGTATGAACTTTGAACGTCGGATCTTCTTCCGCCAGTTTCTGCAGTGCAATGCCCATTTTTTCCTGGTCGGCTTTCGTTTTCGGTTCTACCGCAACGGAGATAACCGGTTCCGGAAATTCCATTTTTTCCAAAATGATCGGGTTCTTTTCATCGCAGAGCGAATCGCCTGTCGTGACATCTTTGAAACCGATGGCCGCTGCAATATCGCCGCTGTATACTTTGTCAATTTCACTGCGGTGGTTAGCGTGCATCATCAAGACACGGCCGACACGTTCGCGTTTGCCCTTCGTCGCGTTGTAAACGTAGGAGCCCGCTTCGAGCGTACCGGAGTACACGCGGAAGAATGAAAGTTTACCGACATAGGGGTCGGTCATGATCTTAAACGCCAAAGCCGAGAACGGCGCGTTATCGTCCGAAGGACGGCTGTCCGCTTCTCCCGTATCCGGGTTGACGCCTTTGATCGCCGGTACATCCGTCGGAGCCGGCATGTACGCGATGATCGCATCCAATAATTCCTGAACACCTTTGTTCTTGTAAGCGGAACCGCAGGCTACCGGGTTCATCGTGGTGGCAATCGTCGCTTTACGGATGCCCGCCTGAATTTCTTCGGTAGTGAGTTCTTCGCCTTCCAAGTATTTCATCATGAGATCGTCATCGGTTTCCGCTACTGCTTCAATCAGCTTTGCGCGATATTCTTTGGCTTTATCCAACATATCCGCCGGAATTTCGCCTTCAACGATATCGATACCGTGATCGCCTTCATAATGGTAAGCTTTCATCTTGATCAAATCGATGATGCCTTCAAAATCTTGTTCCGCACCGATCGGCAATGAGATCGGCACAGCGTTAGCGCCTAAGCGCTCTTTCATCGATTCAACGGCTGCGTAGAAATCCGCACCCGTCGTATCCATCTTGTTGATGAATGCGATACGCGGTACACCGTAGTGATCCGCCTGACGCCAAACCGTTTCCGATTGCGGTTCTACACCGCTTTTCGCGTCAAACACCGCGACCGCGCCGTCGAGCACGCGCAAGGAGCGCTCAACTTCGACCGTAAAATCCACGTGACCGGGCGTGTCGATAATATTGATACGATTGCCTTTCCAGTGGCAAGTCGTCGCCGCGGACGTGATCGTAATCCCGCGTTCCTGTTCCTGGTCCATCCAGTCCATGGTAGCGGCACCTTCGTGTGTTTCACCGATTTTGTGCACGCGTCCCGTGTAAAACAGAATACGTTCCGTGGTCGTGGTCTTGCCGGCATCAATGTGCGCCATGATGCCGATATTGCGAGTATTTTGTAATGTAAATTCTCTAGCCACGATAGATTCCTTTCATAACTACCAACGATAGTGGGCAAACGCTTTGTTTGCTTCCGCCATCTTATGTGTCTCTTCTTTCTTCTTAATGGCTGCGCCCGTGTTGTTGGCCGCATCCATCAATTCACCGGCAACGCGTTCCCGCATGGTGCGTTCGCTGCGCTGGCGAGCATAGCCGACCATCCAGCGGATGCCTAAGGTTAAACGGCGATCCGAACGGACTTCAACCGGCACCTGGTAGTTCGCACCGCCGACGCGGCGAGCACGTACTTCCAAGACAGGCATAACATTTTCCAACGCCTGTTCAAAAACTTCCAACGGGTCTTTGCCCGTTTTCGAGCGAATAATATCGAAAGCATCGTAGACGATACCTTCCGCAATGCCTTTTTTGCCATCCAGCATTACTTTATTGATGAAACGCGTAACTACCTTCGATCCATACACGGGATCCGGCAGAACGTCACGTTTCGGTACGGGGCCTTTTCTCGGCATGTCAGTTCCTCCTTATATAATGGTATTTGTTATCGTATTATTTCTGCGCGGATTTAGCGCCATATTTCGAGCGCGATTGCATGCGCCCCTGTACACCTGCTGTGTCCAGAGCACCGCGAACAATATGATAACGAACACCCGGCAAGTCCTTGACACGACCGCCGCGGATCAAGACAACGCTGTGTTCCTGCAAGTTGTGACCGATCCCCGGGATGTAAGCCGATACTTCGATGCCGTTCGTCAAACGCACACGCGCCACCTTACGCAACGCGGAGTTCGGTTTCTTCGGCGTAGCAGTGTACACACGAGTGCAAACACCACGTTTCTGCGGGCTGTTTTTCAGCGCCGGAGTTTTGGATTTTTCCTGCAAAGTCTCACGACCTTTGCGAACCAACTGGTTAATTGTCGGCATTAGAATTCCCTCCTTCCTCAATCATGAATATTTATAATTGATTTCCCACCGTCAGATGACGGCAAAAAATATTACCAAAATCAGACTAGCTGCAAAGGATTGCGACCGCCGCCGCCTTGACCGGCAACTTGCACGCCTCACCAAGCTCGGCACGGCTGTACGTCGCGACCACCGACACGCCCTGTTCCTGACACAAAAGCAGCAAGGGTTGGGTAATCCGCTCTTGTGCGTCGTGGGCCAGCCATACTTCTTTGGCGCGGCCGTCACGAACCGCGCGGCCGACTTCCTTCGCCCCGACAACAAAAGGCTGTTGGGCCAATTCTTTCAAGTCCATCGGTCTCATCCTTTCCGTCGTTTAGTGCGCAAGTAATAAAACTTATATCATTACAGACACTCAAATAGTATATCATTGCGAATCAAACATGTCAATAATTTTTATTCATAAAGCTCCTGTTTATCGCATTTATCTATCACACGTTACCGGGTGTTTAACCACCCCTCTCAAAAAAGGACACAGAGACAATGCCCTGTGTCCTTTTTTATTGCCAAAACGACATTTCTTTGCCAAGATTAGAATTTCATTATTTATTTTCTGATGACCAAATGCGGCGTGGGATATGGCAATGTTTCCGGTTTCGCGCCGTCAAACTGTTTCATCGTCTTGCCTTCGTACGGCAGTTCAAAGGCCTCCTCTTGCGGTATCTGCAAGTACCGATAGGCGAGTCGCGCCGCGCGTCCGATCAGTTGCAGGCAATGAATGCGACGCTCCCGCAATTCCCATGCACCATGCGATCGTTTTCCGCGACAAAATCACGCACGATCGCATGGTAACGTCGGTAATATTTACCGGCGCCCTCCTTGCCTCGCTCCTCTTCCGGAACGGTATACGGATCCTTCCGACCGTACCGCAGTCCGTTCGCCAAGACGACAGCCGATAACGCCCCGCAAGTTAGTCCCGAAAGGCCGATGCCGGCACCGAAACCGACTCCCATACCGACCGCTTCTTTGAGAATGTCCAGCGCTCCCTCGCGCTGCAACGCGGAGAGCACGCATTCTGCACAGTTTAAGCCGTGCTTATAATTTTCAATAGCATACTGCTCGACACGTTCTTCCGGCGTCAATTTGCTCCAATCGATCGTTTCCATACACTCCCCTCCCCTTTACTTACAGTATAAGAGAATGCGACGAAAAAAACACTCAGCCGAGAATATGGCGACGATTGGCTTCATCAAAATCATCCGTGATTCCTTTATGCGGCGGCACATCCAACAAGCTCACCGCGATGATGGCCAGCGACGCGAATAAGAAACCCGGAACGATTTCATATAAACCGAACCACTCAAATTGTTTCCACACGAGTACGGTAATACCGCCGACAAGCATGCCGGCCAACGCGCCGTTGCGCGTCATCCTCCGCCAAAAAAGCGCCAACACCACAACCGGTCCGAAAACGGAACCGAAGCCCGCCCAGGCATAGGCAACGATGTTCAAAATGTAGCTGTTCGGATTGAGCGCGAGCAAAATCGCGCAGGCCGCCACCAACAGTACCGTCAATCGACTGACATAGACCAATTCACGCTCACCGGCGCCGCGATGCACGAAATTTTTATAAAAGTCTTTCGAGATCGTCGCCGACGTCACTAAAAGCTGCGCCGAGGATGTGCTCATGATCGCCGCCAAGACTGCCGACAAAATAAAACCGCCGACGAAGGGAGTAAACAACGAGCTGCTCATCAGCAGGAAAATCCGCTCCGCGTCCGCGCCTTCCAAGAACGTCGGCCAGTAAACGCGACCGACAAAACCGACCGCGACTGCCGCCGCGAGCGAAATAATGACCCAAGTCATGGCAATGCGAGTGGCTTTATGCAATTCATCCGCATTCTGAATCGCCATAAAACGCACCAGAATGTGCGGTTGGCCGAAGTATCCGAGTCCCCAGCCCAGCGATGAAATCAACATGATAATCGTCGCGCCCGTACCGATGGCCGGATCAAAAAGAGCAAAATGCCCGGGCACCGTCGCCTGCAAACGAGCCATGGTCTCTTCGAAGCCCCCCAGTGCAAACATCCCTGCCATCGGCACCATGAGAATGGCAAAGAACATCATGATTCCTTGAATGAAATCGGTCCAGCTGACCGCCATGAAGCCGCCCAGAAATGTATAGGAAATAACCACTCCCGCGGTAATCAGCAACGACCAGACATACGGCAGTCCGAACACCGTTTCAAACAATTTGCCGCCGGCGACAAAACCGGACGACGTATAAATTAAAAAGAAAATAAAGGTAAAAATCGCCGAAACCAGGTTCAGCATGTTGCTGTGATCATGAAAGCGATTATTCAAGAAATCGGGAATCGTCAAGCTGTCATTGGCAATCTCGGTGTAGTTACGCAAGCGCTTGGAAATAAACACCCAGTTCGCCCATGTGCCGAGCGCCAGACCGACGGCAGTCCACATCGCGGGCAGCCCCGACAAATACGCAAGTCCCGGCAGTCCCATCAGCATCCAACCGCTCATATCGGATGCTTCCGCACTCATGCTGGTGATCCACGGACCCAAGCTCCGCCCACCTAAAATATAATCACTCAGCTCGTTTGAACGGCGATAATAATACACGCCGATATAGACCATCACGCCCAAATAAATGGCGAAGGCGCCGATGACATGCCAGTTCGTTGCCAATGACTCCACTTCCTTTACCCTAATATTTTTTCATTTTACCACAATGCGCCGCAGAAGCGAAAT
The DNA here is from genome assembly GCA_900556745.1 of uncultured Veillonellaceae bacterium. Classification (GTDB taxonomy): domain Bacteria; phylum Bacillota; class Negativicutes; order Veillonellales; family Negativicoccaceae; genus Negativicoccus. The sequence continues at coordinate 8,319 of USPU01000019.1, read as the reverse complement.
TTTTCACTCTTTTTCGTAATAAAAAAACGCCCATACGGGCGTTTTATTTCTGTTACGCTTCGACCGGACGAACTACGACCTGACGATGGTGGCGTCCCAGACGTTCAAAGGAGACCACGCCGGGCGTTTTCGCAAACAACGTGTCATCTTTGCCGATACCCACATTGGTACCCGGATGGAACTTCGTGCCGCGTTGACGAACAATAATCGCACCGGCTTTAGTCATCTGACCGTCGTGAACTTTGACACCGAGGCGTTTGCTTTGGGAATCACGACCGTTACGCGTACTACTTTGTCCTTTTTTATGAGCAAATAACTGTAAATCAAATGTAAACATGGTTTCACCTCCGTCTTTCTGCAATGGTGAGCCGTTCGGGATACTGCGCCTGAATTTGGCGCAATCCGTTCAGCATAGTTTCAATCAGTAATTGGGAACGGGCATCCGGCGCATCCGCAAGTTGAACCGTGAGCATCCCCGACTGCGTCTCATAATGTCCGCGAAATTTCGCCACATTTTTAAGACCGCCGGCCGTTGTTAATGTCACGGCGGAAACCGCCGCGCAGACAATGTCGGAGCCGTGTTCGGCATAATCCGCATGTCCGCTGACGGAAAAACCCGTATATACCCCGTCCGTTACCTGTGTCTCTACCAGGATCATGGCTTACGCCAAAGCGATCGATTCTATCAGGACTTTGGTGAAAGGCTGACGGTGACCTTGGCGACGACGATAATTCGATTTCGATTTGTACTTGAAGACACGGATCTTTTTACCGCGCCCCTGTGTAAGCACTTTGCCTTTGACCGTGGCCCCTTTAACGAAAGGAGCGCCAAACTGGATGTTGTCACCGTCTACCACGGACAACACGTCGGCAAATTCGATCGCTTCATCCGCTGCCTGCGCGAGCTTTTCGACCGTAATAACTTTGCCTTCTTCGACACGGTACTGTTTACCACCGGTTTGAATAATTGCGTACATAGTTGCACCTCCTCTATAACCAGACTCGCCGAATATGGTAGCGTTCGCTTTGAAAACCTCTTCGAGCGGTTGTGTCATAGTCACACACTACGACTTTTCAATTATATAGAATCGATACCGGCAAGTCAAGTTTTATTTTTGCTCGACCAGGCCGTAAGCGGCCGCCACATCCTGCACAAAAATAATTCCATGCCCCGGCTCATCGATGTGTAATTTGTTGGAAATAGCATCGACAATATTTTGCACTTTCTCTTGCGGCGCTAAAACCATGACGACTTCTTTTTCCGGTTCAATCGGGAAGTCGAAAATCATCGTGGTATTGCGCGACGCCGAACCGCGACCGCGCAGAATCGTGCCGCCGCGCGCCCCGGCGGATCCTGCCGCTTCAACGACGGTGTTGGCTAACCCTTTCTCAACGACCGTATAAATGACCTGCCACATAATGTCTTCCCCTTCCTTCTTTTCGATTTTGCATTCGTTCAGCGTATGCGATCCGTAGATACCGGTAATAGGAAGCGCGTAGGCGATCCCGCGATTTTTCTTCCCCAGTTTGAAACGTTCAACCATTTGCGGCAAAAGCACACGCGCCCGCTTGCGTTCTTCAATGGCGAATACCAAGTCTTTGCGAATTTCCCGTACTCCCAGTTTGGCTAAAAAGGAGTTCGAGATCGTGCCTTTGGCCGGCATCACGGTGACGCCGCTGACGTGTTCATGATGAAACGCCGCGCTCAGATCCGCGCCCTCGCCGTGATTCAACACAAAGACCATTATCCAATAGCAGCTTTCCCTCATGCCTCGTTCCCCCGTTTCTGTTTCCATTGAAAGACCATGCCCAGAAGTTGCAAGGCGACTATCGGCATCATCGCAATCAACGCCACGACACCGAATCCGTCCAAAAACACATCCGCGCCCGGAAAGTGTCGCGCCGCGCCGCTGGCAAAACTCAATACGAATGTAGCCGCCATCGGGCCGGACGCGACACCGCCCGAATCAAACGCCATGCCGACAAAGAGGTTCGGCACGAAGTACGATAACGCAATCGCGATCAAATATCCGGGCAGCAGCATATGCCACAATTCCAGCCCCGGCAACACAATGCGCAGCATCGAGAATGCCACCGCGCTGCCAACCGCGAGTGATAACGCGATTAAGACCAACTTGCGCGGTACATAGCCGCTGGTGATATCCTCGATCTGGTTGACGAGCGGAAACACGGCCGGTTCCGCCAAAATAACAACGAGACCGATGACCAAACCGACGAGCACCAAAACAACCGATCCTTCCAGTCGGGCGATCTCCATCCCCAACTCATAGCCCGCTCGGTTAAAACCGAAATTGACGCCGGTCATAAAAATCACGAGACCGAGGTAGGTATAGACGACACCCGCGTTAATTCGGAAAAATTCCGCGCCCTGCACTTTTTCTATAAAAAAATGCGCTAAGTAAAAAAGCAGTGTAACCGGTAAAATACTTAAAAAGACTTCCCAAAACATATGCGGAACCAAATAAGCGAGACTTTGCCAAAACGGTTCCAACGCCGCCTGATCCGGCACTGTCACACTCGCCCCGAGCGGTTGCTGCGCGGTGACAACCGCCATCAGCAGCACGCCCAGGATCGCGCCCGCGGAGGCGATCCCGACCAAGCCGAAGCTGTCTTCTTCGGCGGCCACCGAGTCCGACGACTTAAAACCGGAAACGCCGGCGGCCAATGCTAGGAAAAAAGGTACCGTCATTGCCCCTGTCGTGGTGCCGGAGGCGTCAAACGAAAGCGCAATAAATTCACGCGGCACCAAAAGGCAAAGCAGACCAATCATTGCGTAAAACAGGAAAAACACATGTTTCAGCGCCAGGGAGCGGACGATCCTCCATAATCCGAATGCCAGCGTAACGGCAATTCCCGCCGACACCGCGTACACCAGCATCTTTTCCGTCATGTCCCCCGATGTAAATAATTCTACCTGCTGTCCGTAAATTCGCAGATCCGGCTCCGCCATCGATATGGCAAAGCCGAGGACAAGACCGCTCATGACGACCATAATCATTTTGCCGTACTTCGTTACGGCATGACCTAAATGCATCCCGATCGGACTGACGCCGATTTCCACGCCGACGTGAAACACGGTCAATCCCAAGATAATCAGCGCCGTACCTACCACGCAACGCAGCAAAATATCAAACGACAGCGGCGCCAAAAAAACATGGAGCAAAAAAATCAATATTACAATCGGCAACACTGACTGACTCACTTCTTTTAACTTTTCACCGAATATTCCCATTGACTCCCCCCAAACTTTTCTGATTCAGATAAAGTTATTATAACACAGTGGTTTGCGTTACCTTCACGAAACGACGATACAAAAAAAGAGAGGCGATCGCCTCTCTTTGATCAGCGTGTTCGTTACGAATCGCGCGGTCCGTATAAAGTTTTCGCAAGCAGTGCGACAGCGTCCGCCGCCCGCACGCTTACCGTAGCGGAGATCTCGTCATCGGTAAACATCGTTACATTGCCGGATGCCAGCGCCGGCAATGTTTGCCAATAAGCGGACGATTCCAACTCTTCCCAAGCCGCGGCTCCCGGCGATGCCGCATCCTGTTCGCGCAGAACGATCACGGCTTGCGGTTGCAGGTTGGCCTTTATCACGTTTTCGATCGGGATCAAGCCTTCCCTGTCACGCGGCACATCCGCTAATTCATCGGCCAGGTTGACCATCGGAATCAGCTGCGCCAAGTTTCCGATCAGCGTATGACTGTCACAGGCGCCTACACCGTTGTCATTCACATCAATAATCAACACATGTTTCGGAGGCACCGATGCGAATGCATTACGTGTTTTTTCAATGCTCGTTTCCATATTGTGGACAATTTTTTCCGCGGCCGGTTCTCTTCCCAAAACAGCGCCCCAGAAATAAATCCGATTTTCAATATCCGCCAACGATTCCGTTTTCCAAAAAAGCACGGGCACATTATCTTCCGTGAGAGAAGCGATCCACTCCGGCGACACATGCGCGGCCGGACCGACAACGATATCCGGCGAGAGAGCGGCGATTTCCGCCGGATTCGGTTGCGCGCTTAATTGCGGCAACGCCTTCCACTTCTCCGCCAAGCGTTGCGGTAAACTCGCATGCGTCGTAACCGCCAACGGCGTCACGCCTAACGCGTCCACAATTTTGGCTTCGATATTATCCAGCGCAATCACGCGCTGCGTAGGCGCGTTAAAAGTCACTTCCCGTTCCAAACTGTCCGTATATGTCAGCTGCTGCGTCGTTTTCACCGTCTTCGGCGTTTTCTCACCGAATCCGCGCAACAACAATACGGCCGCGGCCAGCACAACGATCACGCCGACGACGATCATCCATTTTCGTTTCCGTTTTTGATTCATTATGGCCTCGCTTTACAGAGTCCTTGTCGCGGCGACAAGCGGAACTTACCGGCGTACTTTGGCAAATGCCTTGCGGGCCTCTTGACGAGCCGCCTCAAAATCCGCCGCATCCGGATGCGACGCCGAGTCCGCCATCATGTCTCGCGTCAATGTCACGGGCTCACCGTACGGAAAGCGAACCAACGTGGTCACTTCTTTTTGAATCGTATCCGCCAATTTACCCTGGCAGATAAATTGCCCCAAGAGCAAGTTGCGTTCCGCGATCATGTCACGCGCCGCCCGCGCGCTCAGAATCGCATGCTCTTCCGATGGTTTGGCTCCCATCGTGCCGAACAAAAACACTTTTTTCCCTGCAAGACTTTCCAGAAAGCGTGTTGCTTCTTCACAGGGCTTACCGGCGTGCACCCAAAATCCTATCGCGATGCACTCCGCTTGGGACGGATCCGCAGCTTCCATCGGTACGGCCGAAACGCCCAATTCATCCGCAATAGCTTCCGCTACCTGTTTGGTATTGCCTGTTTGCGACGTATAGGTCACCATAATTGTTTGCGCCATACTATCCCCTCCAGGATCTCTGTCAGTAAATGCTCTGCCTTTATTGTAGCAAGAATGAACGCTCCTGCAAATAATTAATGCCATCCGTTTACTTGCAAGTCCTTACTTGAAAGTCGACGGCTACTCCGTTATACTTAAAGAATATTAATAGAGGTTAAAGGAGTTAATTATGGATTTCTTGTTCGCCACGCTGCCGTATTTAAACATCGGCTTTTTTTGCGCGTTACTCGCGCGTTTCACCGGCGCCAACCTGTCGGCTTTGGTGCTTTGCTGTTTCCTGTATTTAGGCGCTACGCCGGTGCAAACGATCAGCATGATGCTGACCTTCCTCGCGTTTATGCAGTTGACCATTCATACGCAGGGAGAACGCTTAAGCTTCAAAACGTTACGAATTTTTAAGAGCTGGCGAATTTTAATTCCGGTGCTGTTTGTCGCTTTCACGCTCGTCGCCAATCCGTTTTACGCGATCGCGTCCTTCGTCGGTTTCTTCCTGATGGAGGTTCTGGCGATGCTCTATCTGGAGTTACCGATTGATCAGCGCCCGACACGCATGACGCTCGTAAAATATTCCGTCTTCGGTTTCATTGCGGCGCTGCTCGGTCTGTTGGCACTGTCCGTGATTCCCGCGCCGTACTATTACTTGGTTTGCGGGATCCTGATCCTGATCGTCACGGGTCTCATTTTCTGGCTCGGCAAAAATCGTAAACGCTTGCAGACCACTTGGGATGCGGTGATTTATGCCGCCTGGTTCCTGCTCGGTTTCTGCGGTCTGGAATGGAGCGATTGGCTGCGCGACCTCAAGCGTCAACGCGTCTCGACACTCGCCCGCTACCTGGCGATCGTCACTGTTCCGGTCGTGTTTCTCACGTTTGTCGCGGCCAATGTCGTCTACGGCATCATCAGCCTTTCCGGTTTGATCACGGCGCTGGCGGCGACGATCGCCATTCGGCTCTTCGGCTACTATCAGGTCAGCGAACGCGGCGAAGCCAACCCGATTGCGCTCGGCCTTGTCGTTCTCGCGGTGTTGTGCCTTTTCCTGGTGCAACCGGCGCCGCACGGCATTACCGACTTGCTGTACGTGCCGACTTCATGGAAACTTTGGTAAACAAAAAACGGCTCATCCGAGCCGTTTTTTTTATTGTCCGAAAATCCATTATTCAGCCGTTGTTACTTTTGAGTTCGTCGTATAGACGGCGCCAATGCGTACCCGCGCATCATTTTCGGATTCCGTTCCTTCGGTGTGGCGCAAACGTAAATCGCCGCTGATTTCAATGTTACCACGCGGTTTTGACTCGGTCCCGACGCCTAACGCATTGAGTTCACGGGCGTATTCTTTTTGCGTCGGCGCCAATGCATCCCGTTGCGTCGGAGTCAAATGACCGTCACGCAGCATCGCCGCCACGGCGCGCGCCAATTCAAAGCGCGTCAAATGCGGACGCTCGAGCAACGTCGCGTCGTAACCGGGAGCGGCTCCTTCTTCAATCAGCGTCGCCGCCGCCTGATAGCCTTCGGTGTAGCGTTCCACTTCATCAAACGAGTTCGGCGCGTAGTGATTATACGCAAACGTTGTCCACGGCATCATGCCGATACCGATGCCGAGCAACAGCGCGGCGACTTTTTTACGCATGCGGTTCCTCCTGCGGATCGACTACAAAGCTTTGAATCACCTGCAATAAAGCCTGACGATTCAAATGATTTTTCGATGAATACATCAGCGGCGGATAATCGCCAGGATATTCATGCGCGATCGTCCGAATGTTTTTCTGGCGGTCACTTTGCCCGAGCTTATCCGCCTTCGTGCCGATGACTTGCAAAGGCATGCCCAAACCGCGCAGCCACTGGTACGCTTTTTTATCAATCGGCAACTGCGGATGCCGCAGATCGATCAACAGACACATCAATGCCAAGTGTCGCGAGTTCGCCGCATAGTCGGCAATAAAACCCGACCACGCATCACGATTCTCGTGACCGGTCTTCGCAAATCCGTACCCCGGCAAGTCTACGAGGTACCAATTCTGTTCACTTTCGCCTGCATCGCCCGCGCCGTCGACAGCTTGTTTCGAGCGAATGGAAAAATAATTAATCGTGCGCGTTTTACCGGGTTCGCGACTGACCATCGCCAGTCCCCGGTGATTGCACAACGAGTTAATGAGTGATGATTTTCCGACATTGGATCGGCCGATAAAGGCGATCTCTTTCAAATCATCTTTCTTGCATTGCGATAATTTCACCGCGGATAACAAGTAGGATGATTCTACAATACGAAATGATTCCTCTGCCATCGTTACGCCTCACCCCGTTTCTGTTTTACCGGTTCAGACATAGCCTGCTGCAGCACTTCATCCATATGGGAAACGAAATGGAAAACCAAATCGTCACGCACGCTCTGCGGAATATCCGCCAGATCGCGGCGGTTTTCTTTCGGTAAAAGAATCCGGCGAATACCGGCCCGATGCGCCGCCAGCACCTTTTCTTTGATGCCGCCGACGGCAAGCACCTGTCCGCGCAAGGTGATTTCACCCGTCATCGCGGTATCGGCTCGTACCGGACATTTCGTCACGGCCGAAGCGATAGCGGTCGCCATCGTGATGCCCGCCGACGGTCCGTCTTTCGGGATCGCGCCTTCGGGTAAATGGATGTGAATATCGATCGTGCGATAAAAATCAGCTGCCAGATGCAACTCTTCCGCCCGACTGCGCACATAGGTGTACGCCGCCTGCGCGGATTCTTTCATCACGTCGCCGAGCTGGCCTGTCAAGATCATTTTACCAGACCCGCTAAACGCCGTCACTTCCGTGTTCAAAACTTCCCCGCCGACCTGCGTCCAGGCGAGTCCCGTCACGCGTCCCACTTCGTCGCGACGATCTTGCGGCGGAGTCAGGTACCGCGCCGGTCCCAACAAGGTTTCGAGATTTTTGACGGTGACGGTGAGCGCTTCTTCCCGCATCACTTTGCGTTTCGCCAATTTGCGGCAAACGCTGCCGATCACCTGTTCCAGACGACGCACGCCCGCTTCACGCGTGTAATCGCGAATTAAGCGGCGCAGCACCGCCTGACTGAGACGCACATCACTTTTCGCCAGGCCGTTTTCCTTGATTTGCCGCGGCAAAAGGTAACGTTTGGCGATTTCCACTTTTTCTTCTTCGGTGTAGCCCGAAAGCGTAATCACTTCCATGCGATCCAACAGCGGCTCCGGAATCGAATTGGTCGTGTTGGCCGTGGTAATGAAAAAGACATTGGAAAAATCGAACGGCAATTCGATGAAATGATCGCTAAACGTGCCGTTTTGCTGCGGGTCGAGTGCCTCCAGTAAAGCCGAGGCGGGATCACCGCGAAAATCGTTACCGAGCTTGTCAATTTCATCCAGCAAAAATACCGGATTTTTCGTCTTCGCGCGCGCAATACCCT
>USPU01000018.1 GCA_900556745.1 uncultured Veillonellaceae bacterium | reverse complement strand
GCATACAGTCGATGAAGTGATTGCGCAAGCGGTGGAAGATTACGCAGCGGAAAACCTTAAAAACGCGATTTTTGACAAAGATAAACAAACGCGTGAAGCGCATATGGACGAAGTCAAAGAAGAAGCGCGCGCTCATTTCGAAGATATTTATCCGGAACAGATGGCGGATGTCGGTATGGCGCTTGATGCGTTGACCAAGCGTATCGTACGGCGCATGATTTCCGTCGATAAAATCCGTCCGGATGGACGCGCATTGAACGAGATCCGACCGATTACCTGCGAAGTCGGTTTACTCGCACGTACGCACGGTTCGGCACTGTTTACGCGGGGGCAAACCCAAGCGCTCACAGTGACCACACTCGCGCCGCTTTCGGAAAAACAGACGATCGATGACGTTTCCGAACGCACGGAAAAACGCTATATTCATCAATATAATTTCCCGTCTTACAGTGTCGGTGAAACACGTCCGACGCGTGGTCCGGGTCGTCGTGAAATCGGTCACGGCGCGCTCGCGGAGCGTGCTTTGGTACCGGTCATTCCGTCAGAAGCGGAATTTCCGTACGCCTTGCGTGTCGTTTCGGAAATTTTGGAATCCAACGGTTCCTCTTCCATGGCAAGCGTTTGCGGCAGCACGATGTCGCTGATGAATGCGGGCGTACCGATTAAAGCGCCGGTCGCCGGTATTGCTATGGGTCTTGTCAAAGACGGCGAAGATTACGCGATTTTAACGGATATTCAGGGCATGGAAGATGCCCTCGGTGATATGGACTTTAAAGTGGCCGGTACCGAACAGGGTGTCACCGCGATCCAGATGGATATTAAAGTCGACGGTTTATCCCGTGAAATTTTGGCTTCCGCGCTGCAGCAGGCACATGAAGGACGTCATTTCATCCTCGGGAAAATCGCCGAATGCATTACCGAACCGGCCAAAGACCTTTCACCGTATGCACCGCGCATCATCACGATGCAGATTAAAGTGGATCAGATCCGCACTGTCATTGGACCGGGCGGCAAAACGATCAATGGCATCATTGATGCTACCGGCGTGAAGATCGATATCGAAGAAGACGGTACCGTTTACATCGCTTCGGTAGACGGCGAAGGCGGTAAAAAAGCGGTCGAAATGATCGAACGACTCGTCAAAGAAGTAAAACCGGGTGAAGTGTACTTGGGTAAAGTTACTCGCTTGATGAAATTTGGCGCGTTTGTAGAAGTATTGCCGGGCAAAGAAGGTCTGGTTCATATTTCGCAGCTGGCGAAAGAACGTGTCGAAAAAGTTGAAGACGTCGTTAACATCGGCGATGAAATCATGGTTAAAGTAACCGAAATTGATAAGCAGGGCCGTATCAACTTGTCGCGCAAAGCACTGTTGAACGAAAATGAAAACGGTCCGAAGGCAAAGGAGTGAACCGGAGTGCAACCGATTCGCGGCTTTGAAGTAGTGACCGAATATGCCGATTGTGAGATTACGCTACCCGAACGCAAAACAACGGAAAGTGCTGGCTATGATATTGAAAGCGCCGCCGATGTGGAACTGTTACCCGGTAAGGTGACATTAGTGCCGACCGGATTAAAGGCGTTTATGGGAATGGGAGAGTACCTGGCCATTTTTATTCGCTCGGGTATTTCGATTCGTAATCAGCTTTTGCTGATTAACGGCGCAGGCATCATCGACAGTGACTACTACAACAATGAAGAAAATGAAGGTCATATTATGATTGCCGTTTACAATGCGGGAGAAGAGTCCTACATGGTGAAAAAAGGCGACCGCGTGGCGCAGGGGATTTTTTCGCAATACCTGCTGGTAGCGGATGATCAGGCAACCGGTGTGCGCACCGGAGGAATCGGCAGCACCGGTCAGTAGTGTGATTTTCGTAAACAAAAGCGGACTGCTGAAGCAGTCCGCTTTTATTTACACAAGGAGGAGCAATGGATGCACTGGCAATGATTCGTAAAGCGCGGTTGGGAGAAAAGGCCACCACAGATGAATTGAAGGAATGGGTACAAGCCTGTACGGCGGGCGAAGTTCCCGATTATCAGATGGCCGCCTGGTTAATGGCGGTGTATTTCCAAGGGCTTACCAAAAAGGAAACAACCGATCTGACATTGGCAATGGAACATTCAGGTAAGACATTTGCCAGCCGCAATTTAGGATATTCATTGGTGGATAAGCACAGCACGGGCGGCGTGGCGGATACTACCACACTGATTGTGGCGCCGCTGGCGGCGGCATGCGGTGCGCATTTAGCCAAAATGTCCGGGAGGGGACTGGGATTTACCGGCGGTACGCTGGATAAATTGGAGTCGATTCCCCGGTTCCAAGTGCAGCTCACGGAAGCGGAGTTTATCCGTCAAGTGGATGCGATCGGCTTGGCGGTTATCGGCCAAAGTGCGGAGCTCGCACCGGCGGATGGGATTTTTTACGCGCTGCGTGACGTGACGGAAACGGTCGAAAGCATGCCTCTCATCGCGGCATCGGTTATGAGCAAAAAACTTGCGGCGGGCGCGGACGGTATCGTGCTCGATGTCAAATGTGGAACGGCCGCATTCATGCATGACCGCAAGCAAGCCAAAGCATTGGCGCAGCTGATGGTAGATATCGGGGAGGCCGCCGGTCGCAAAATGACGGCATTCGTCACAGACATGAATGTACCTCTTGGGAGCGCTATCGGTAATTCGCTCGAAGTCGATGAAGCCGTCGAGGTTCTTTCCGGGGGTGGTAATCAGCGCTTGGTCACATTGTCACTTCATCTGACGGCAGCGCTTTTGCTGACGGCAGGTGTTGTTGGAACCCTTGCTGAAGGACTGACGAAAGCACAGCAAGCAATAGCCGACGGTTCCGGTTTGCAAAAATTTACGGAATGGATCGCGGCGCAAGGCGGCGAAACCGCTTGGATCGGTCAGGAACTCTTGACAAAAAAAGTCAATACGCTCACTGTAAATGCGCCGCGAGCAGGCTATCTTGTCGCCATCGACGCGTTAGCTTTGGCGGGAGTGGCGCTGTCGCTGGGGGCCGGTCGTCGGGCGAAAGGCGATCGTATTGATTCGCAGGTGGGGATTCGTCTTTGCGCCGAGCCGGGAGCCTATGTCGAAATGAATACACCGTTAGCACGCTTATATGGAGCTAAAAATGCCGACCTTAATCAGTATGCAAAGCGAGTGGAACGGGCATTTACATTGCAACAGGAGAAAATCGAGTTACCGCTGATTTATGAAGTTTTGAGCCATGATATGTCGGTTGGACAGGGCGAATAAAGGCAGTCAAAAATAAAAATAAAAAAGCTACCGAAGTAGCTTTTTTATCTTTATTACTTAGCTTTTGTATTACTTAGCTTCTGTGTCGTTTTGTGCTTGCAGCTTGTTGCGCAACGCCGATTTTTTACGAGCGGCATTGTTTTTATGAATCACACCTTTGGAGGCTGCCTTGTCGATCAATTTGGACGCATTGTTAAACGCGGCTTGAGCGGCTTCGGCATCGCCAGCGGCGATCGCATCAACGGTACGTTTGGTTGCCGTACGGATACGAGATTTAGTCGCAGTGTTCTGGGCACGACGTTCAGCGTCGGTCTTCATGCTTTTAATGCTGGATTTGATTTGCGGCAATGGTGTCACCTCCTTTATGTATATTCGATTTCCATGCCTTCATACCTTAAAATTTTATCATATTGACAACGGTTGCGCAAGCAATAGACGTATTCGATAGGATGGGAATGTAATGAAAATTTATTTTGGTAACGATATTGTGAAAATTTCACGTATCCAAAAAGCCTGTGAGCGACATCCGCAGCTTTTGGAACGTGTTTTTACGGCCGGTGAAATTGCCCATGCGCAAGGCCGTGTGCAAATGCAATGGGCGTCATTGGCGGGAATTTATGCCGCGAAAGAAGCTGCGGTCAAGGCGCTTACCACCGGGTTTCGCAAAGGTAAATTTACGGACGTGGAAATTTCGTGGAGTAAACTGGGGCAACCGATGCTGCAATGGCACGGTGTATACGCGGAGCAAGCGCAAAGCCTTGGCATTATAAGCACCTCGGTTTCCATCAGTCATGAAAAAGAAATGGCTATCGCCGGAGTTACTTTACTGGGAGAAGCAAATGCAAATCGTTAACACGGCAGAAATGCGGGGGTTAGAAAAAGCATGGAGCGAGTCCGAGCAGCGACCGTTGATTGATTTGATGGAACAGGCGGGCAAAGCGGTTTGGGACACGATCGAAAAAACATATGCGACGCATACCGCCGATCACTGGGCGATTTTTACAGGTAGCGGTAATAACGGCGGTGACGGTTATGTGACGGCCCGTTATGCGGCAACGGCGGGCATACATGTAACCGTCATTCATATCGGTGACCCGCAAAAAATGACCGCGGATACGCGTACCAACTATGAACGTTTTTGTGCTGCCGGCGGACAAGTTACGTTCGCTTCCGGCGAACAATTACCGGAGATTTCTGAAGTGGATGGTATCGTAGATGCACTGATCGGGATCGGATTAAATGCACCGTTACGCTCCCGTTTTCTGGGAACCGTTGCAGTAATCAATGCAGCGGCAAAGAAGTGGGATTGCCCTGTCGTCGCAATCGATGTGCCGACAGGAGTGAATGCTGACACCGGCAATGTCATGGGTGATGCCGTCAAAGCGTCTTTGACAATAACGATTGGCGCGGTTAAGCAAGGGCTATGCATGTATCCTGCACGAATCTATGCAGGTAACCTTAAAGTAGCTGACTTAGCCATGAAAAAAACGAATTTTGTCGGATCGACCGTACTTATTACAGAGAAAAATATTACCTGGCCTCGGCGTACACCCTTGAGTCATAAAGGAACGCAAGGGCATGTTGCGGTTTTCGCGGGCTGTGTCGGTATGGAAGGAGCCGCTTTGCTTTGCGCGAAGGCCGCGTTGCGAGCCGGCGCCGGTAAAGTCACATTGTTCATGCCGAAAAACGCGGCACGAAATGTTATCGGTCATATTCCGGAGGTAATGATAAAGCCGGTCGGCGATACCGACTTTTTCACACTTAAGGACACGGAAATCGATGTATCCGGTTACGATGCCATCGCTATCGGTTGCGGGATCGGTCGTGCCAAGAAAACAACCGATTGGGGACTTGCCATGACAGAGAAAATCCCTTGTCCGTTTGTTTGCGATGCAGACGGTTTGTATGCTCTGGCGCAGCATCCCGGACATAGATTGTCTGCGCGATGTGTGATTACTCCGCATCTCGGCGAAGCGGCGCGGTTATTGCATGTGACGAACCGAGAAATAGCGAATGATCGGCCCGGTTACGTGAAAGCATTGCACGCTACTACGGGAGCGGTCTCTGTTTTAAAAGGAGCGTCGACATTATTGTTTGAAGGCACAAGGTTAGCGGTAAACACAACAGGCAATGCCGGATTGGCGACGGCCGGCACGGGTGACACATTGACAGGAATTATTGCCGCTCTTTTAGCGCAGGGCTTGGTGCCGGCAGATGCGGCGGCGACCGGTATCTGGTGGCACGGCGCTGCCGCCGATCGTTTGGCGGAACAATACGGTTACGGATTTTTAGCTACTGAGGTGGCAGATACTTTACCTTATATCTATAAGGAACAGGTCATGGAATGAGAAAAAGTATATTTATATTGATTGTCACTGCATTTATTATGTTATTGACGGGTTGCCAGCATGTGATTCCATCCGGCGGCACGTCGTCCGATCCGCAAGCACAGTGGAAATTTCCCAATCCTTTTTCATCGCGTACCGAATCGGGGGAATTAGTGATTCGCTGTCTGGATATCGGACAGGGAGATGCCACTCTGATTGAATGGCAAGGCAAGTGGACGCTGATCGATACCGGCGATGTCGAGCACCGGGCGGCACTCACTCAATATTTGGATCGTTACGGTGTCAAAGAAGTAGAAAATCTGATCATTACACATCCTGACGGCGACCATTTGGGCGGTGCATATGCAGTATTGCAACACGTACCGGTGCGGTATGTGTTTGATGACGGTCTGACTAAAACGAATGCGATTTACCGCACATATTTGAAGACGCTTGATAAAAAGGGTTTGCGTCCGTATGTTCTTACGCAGGGGATGCAAGTTGATTTGGGCGCAGGCGTATACTTTGATGTGCTCGGGCCGACGGAAAATGTAACGTATAAAAAAGGGAAACCGGATTACAACAACCACTCGATAGTCATGAAATTGGTAGCGAATCAATTTACGATGCTCTTTACGGGCGACGCGGAAAAGCGCCAGGAACATGAACTTTTGCAGGCGTATGGTAAGAAACTTGCAGCGACTGTTTTAAAAGTCGGTCACCACGGCAGTAAAACGGGGACGACGGAGTCTTTTTTAGCCGCAGTACGACCGCAAGTAGCGACTATTTCCAGCGGCCGCGGAAATCCTTACGGATTACCGCATGCACCGGTATTGGAACGTTTGCAAAAGCGAGGGATCCGCATTTACCGCACGGATCGCAATGGAACCATTATTGTTCGTACCGACGGCAGTACATATACAGTGGAAGGAGAATACAATGAAGCCGATCCGACTCGTTATTGATCGCCAAACGGCAAAATGGACCGAAATGGTAGCCGAAGACGAAACGACAATCCGTTTACCGAGCGCCTGGTTGCCTGAGGGCGCGGATGTAAATCAGGTGGTTACACTTCTTTTGCAGACGGATCGGAAAGTCGCGACCGATATTGCAATGGAAGTCAAGCAGTTGCGTCGCACGTTGGATACTGCGGGAGAAAAATTGCCGCCGCACGTTCGAAAAGCGAAATAAGCATGAAATATGAGATACATTCTTAAAATAGCTTAATCTTATTCGCTGTTTTCAATGTTATAATAAAGGCATTGAACCGGTTGGAGGAGGTGGATCGTGCGAAAACTGATTTTATTTTGTTTTTTCTGTACATTGCTATTTTCTCAAACAGTCCCTTCACTTGCGGCGCATGTAGAAGAACTGCGATGGGTCACCCGTAATGATGCTCGTGTTCCGTTTGTTCGTGTAGTCATGGATGTGGATCGTCTGCCGAGTATAGATGCCGAGCTGAGTAAGAACGGTAGAAATCTGAAAGTAACACTGGCGAAGACGAATGGCAAAAAAGTGATCGGTACCTATGCATTGAATCCGAAGATGGTGTCGAAGCTTAACGTAAATCAGGAAAATAAAGATACCGTTTTATCTTTCCAATTCCCGCAGGCACTGTCTAAAAACAGTGTAAAAGTATTCCCTTTAAAACGTGACAAAACCCACAATAAGCCATATCGCGTGGTGATTGACTTACCGCAGTATGTTCCTGAGCCTACATTTAAAACGACCGCCGGCTTAAAAGGGAAAACGATCGTTATTGATCCCGGTCACGGCGGTACGGACGTAGGCGCTATCGGTGAGGGAAATGTATATGAAAAGAATATTACTTTACCGATTGCAATTTACTTGAAACCTTTGTTGGAAGAAAAGGGCGCAAAAGTATACATGACGCGCGAGACCGATCGCGATGTGGCGCGACCGCATGCCAACGCTGATGAGGAATTGCAGGCGCGCGTGGATGTGGCGGAAGTCCATGCGGCGGATGCATTTATCAGTATTCATATCGATTCGTTTGTTCGCCCGGATATTGACGGTATGACCGCATATTATTGCAGTGGCTCCCTTTATGGTCAGTTGCTGGCGGAATCGTTGCATGAAGCTAATCTTGCCGAAGTGGATTTCGGTGACCGTGGAGTACGCACTGCGAATTTCTATGTACTTTGCAACAGCAGCATGCCGTCGACATTGTTGGAACTCGGATTTATTTCAAATCCCCGGGAACGTGCCGAATTACAAAAGCCGAATGTTCAAAAAGCATTGGCACAGAGCATTGTAGACGGATTGGAAACATACTTTAAACGGGCTGAGGAGTATTCTACATGACAAACAAAATCTTGCATTTTTTGCAAAAGAGATGGTCGATCTGCGCACTTCTACTGTGCATGATTTTGATGGTTGCCGGTTGCACCCCTTCGGCATCTCCGACAAAGTCCGCGGAGACAAGTCAGCCGCAGCAGGTGGCGACAACCGAAAAAATACTGGTCACCTATATTCCCAGTAAAGATGCAGAGCATCTTGTGCCGGTAAAGGTAAATGTGCCGTCAGATCAGTACACGCCGAACCGGGCAGTAGAAGAAATGTTGATTGCGGACCGCAAGCTGGAATATCCGATTTGGCCGAAAGACGCTAAGATCAAAAAAGTCGAGGTCGATCAGGAAAAGAAACTTGCGACCGTGGATTTCAATCAGGCTGTCAAAAATAACCAGGGCGGCTCATTAGGCGAAATTTTGATCGTGTATGAAACCGTTAATACTTTGACAAATTTCCCGGAAATTGAACGCGTGCAGTTCACGATGGAGGGCGAGCCGATCGAATCCATCACGGGTCATTTGGATTTGACGAAACCGTTGGAACGGGATGAACAATTGATCGAAAACGAGTAATCAAAAAGCCGTGAATGTATTCGCGGCTTTTTCTTTTGTCCCCAGTAAAGCGGCGGAGCGAGTATGCTACAATAACATAAGATAAGGAGGAGATGCGATGACAGCGATCCGTGATGAATTTGCTTTGATTCGGGATATCGCAGCATTATGCCCTACCCAAGGGGCGGCGGTTCGTGTACCGTTGAATGATGACGCTGCCGTTGTCGCTATTCCTCCGAACATGGAACTGGTAGTGACGACGGACACACTTACCGAAGGCGTTCATTTTTCGGCGCAGACGATTACGTTTCAAGAGCTCGGCTGGAAACTTGCAGCGGTCAATTTGAGTGATCTTGCGGCGATGGGGGCACAACCTTTGGGGATTGTTGTGGCTTTGGCGTTACCGCAGACGACGCAAAAAGAAGACATGATTTTGTTATATCGCGGTTTAGGAGAGTGCCTGCGCACGTATGATGCGCTACTCCTGGGTGGAGATACCGTACATTCACGACATGGCACGACACTGACCGCGACAGCGCTCGGATATGTGCCGTGCGGTCAGGCTGTAACCCGAAGCGGTGCGCAGCGGGGGGATCGAATTGTTTTGACGGGACCTACCGGATACGCGGCGCTGGCATATCATCTGCTTGCGCGCGGGATATCTCCCGAGGCATCGTTGCGGGCGTTTCAAAACACGCCGCGACCGCAATTGGCCAAAGGAAAATTATTGCGGGAGCTTGGCGCGACCGCGATGAACGACATCAGTGACGGGCTCGCATTCGCTTTGGGGGATATGGCAAAACAGTCGGAAGTGCGTTTTGAAGTCGAACAAAGTGCGCTTACCTGGCAAAGCGATTTGGCGCAACGTTCGGATCCGCATGCGCTTCGTGCGGACGATCTGATTTGGTACGGCGGTGAAGACTTTGAACTCGTCGCCACACTGCCGGCGACATCAACCGCACCGCAAGGAATGTATGAGATCGGTCGCGTTACCAAAGGAAGCGGCTTATTTATATGCGATGGCGATACGTGTCACGCATTGCAAGTCACCGGCTATAATCATTTTGGAGGCATATGAAACAGCAAGCGGTATTTATTACTAAGGGACAGGAAGAAACCCGTCGGCTCGGAGCGATTTTTGCTCGGCATGCGTATGACGGATTATATTTGGCACTGGCAGGCGACTTGGGCGCCGGGAAAACACAATTGGCGAAAGGGGTAGCGCAGGGCTTAGGGATTGCGGGTGAGGTGACAAGTCCCACGTTCACCATTTTGCATGAGTATGATACCGAGCCGCTTGCATTTCATCATTTTGATTTATATCGGCTGGAGAGTATGGCGGAACTTTCCAATATAGGTTTTGAAGAATTTGGGCGTGAAGGCGTGACGTTGGTAGAATGGGCCGATAAATTTTCAGAAGAGTTACCGCGACATGCGGTGCATGTGCAAATGCGCAAGCAAGATGAAATGACACGAGAAATTATCGTTAGGGCGCAAGATAAGAAAGCGCAGCAATGGTTGGAGGAGGTGGCGGCAGATGTGGCTCGCGCTTGATACATCGGGTGCTACCTCGAACGTAGCGGTCGGGACGGCGGAAAAAGTAGTGGCGGAACTTTCCGTGCGGCGCAAACGCACGCACTCCGAACAAATCGTTCCGCATATTGAAACGGTTCTTCGCCTTGCGGGGCTTGATCGCGCCGACCTGACCGGTATTGCGGTGACTTCCGGACCGGGCTCATTTACCGGGCTGCGGATCGGGTTGGCGACGGCGAAAGCAATGGCATTTGCTTTACAGATTCCACTCGTAGGAGTGAATACTATGCACGCACTGATGTATAATTATAAAAATGCTGCCGGGTCGTTACTTTCTTTACTGGATGCGCAAAAAGGAAATGTCTACTACAGCTTAGGAAGATGGTCTGATGGCCGGTTGGAATTGGCCATTGACAGCCGCATTGCACCTCTTACCGAAGTGATTGCCGCAGTCAAAGATCAGACGGAAGATGTCATATGTCTGGGCGAAGCGGCGGAGTTTTTCGCCGCTGAACTCGAAGCGGCGGGATTGCGGTTGGCGCCGCCCTATCAACAGGCAACGCGAGCCGCGGCGCTCTTGGATTGTGCGGCGGTGGAATTGGCACAGCGCGGAAGTGATGATGTATTTACGCTGGTGCCGCAATATTTACGTAAAAGTGAGGCGGAAGTGCTATGGGAAAAGCGCCGGAAAATAAAATAAATATTCGTATCGCGATTACCGATGATTTGCCGTCGATTGAGCGAATTGAAAAGGATTGCTTTCCCGATCCATGGTCGGCGAAGACGTTGCGACATGATTTCTTGCAGGGACCCGGTAATTTTTTGGTTGCTACCAACGGGACGGAAGTCATCGGTTACGTGAATCTGTGGTTTGTAGCGGATGAAGTACAACTCATCCGGATTGCGGTCATGTCCGACCAAAGGGAACAGGGGATCGGTACGCAATTGTTGGCGCGGGCTATTGAAGAAGCGAATGATCGTAAAGCGCGATACTTGCATTTAGAAGTGAGGGAATCCAATACTGTTGCGCTGGATTTATATCAGCGGGCAGGCTTTGTCGTGCGAACGAAGCGTGAAGATGCATACAGTAATCCCCGTGAAGATGGTTATTTACTGACGCGGGACCTGGAGGGGACAGAGTGAAAATTTTGGCATTGGAAACGAGTTGCGATGAAACATCGGCGGCGATTGTCGAAGACGGTCGTACGGTATTGGCGGATGTCATCGCTTCGCAAATCGATATCCATCGTCGATTTGGCGGCGTGGTTCCCGAAATCGCATCGCGTCACCACATAGAAGACGTGATGCCGGTCGTAGCGGAAGCATTGACAACGGCAGAGCATACACTCGCCGATATCGATGCGATTGCAGTCACGCAGGGACCGGGGCTCGTGGGCGCATTGCTGGTCGGTGTTGCCTGCGCAAAAGCGCTCAGTTTCGCGGCGGCTAAGCCTCTGCTTGCGGTAAATCATATGGAAGGGCATATTTATGCTAATCTGGTAGCGCATCCGGACTTGGAGCCGCCGTTTTTGACATTGGTCGTTTCCGGCGGGCATACCATGCTGGTAGATGTGCCGGCGTACAACGAATTTCAACTGCTCGGCGAGACCAAAGATGATGCCGCCGGCGAAGCTTTTGATAAAATCGCTCGCGTGATGGGCTATCCGTACCCGGGCGGACCGCATATCGACCGCCTGGCGGCCGAAGGAAATCCGCATGCGATTGAATTTCCGCAAGCACTGCGCAATGAAGATAATTTTGATTTCAGTTTCAGCGGTGTAAAATCGGCGGTTTTAAATTATTTACATAATTGTGAGCAGCGTGGGGAAACTTATCGCCCGGAAGACGTAGCCGCATCATTTCAGCATGCGGTGGTGAATGTGCTGGTCGAGAAAACGATTCGCGCGGCGCAGCAGCAACATCGTGACATCGTCTGCATTGCCGGCGGTGTGGCGGCCAACAGCGGTTTACGTCACGAATTGGCAGCGGCGTGCAAACGCGCGGGGTTGCGGCTTCTGACTCCGGACTTGCGATTTTGCACCGATAATGCGGTGATGATTGGCTCCCGTGCTTTTTATCAATACGAGGCAGGACAATTTGCGGATTGGACATTAAATGCAGATCCCAGATTGCCGTTCCGAGGGACGATGTAATGTCGTTTTCGTTGCGAGAGTATATTACGCAAACATCTGTTTCCGCTGTCGGCGCGCGTATTTTAACAGAGCTTACCGCATGGCTGGGCTTTTTAGCAGATTTAACGCAAAAAAATATTTTGTTTTTTGTGCCGGATGCGGAGAAGACTGCCGTTATTGTCACCGAAAAGGCAGCACCGGCGGTAGGTGTAGCCATTGATTTCGGTCAGGTCGGTGAGAAATTTCCGCTCAAGTACGAACAGATTCTGACCGGCGTGCTGCGTACAGGGCGACCGATCAGCGGTCGAAGAGAAGTTGAGCTCGGAGTAAGTCTTTCGTTTGATGTATACCCGGTATTGGATAATGCCGGACTTGTGTTGGCGCTGATTGCATTCGTCGGCAGTCCGGATAATACCCCGCAACTTTTATTGGATAGCGCCTGGCGTTTGCTGGGGTTGCCCTATCCGACCGAAGCAGCGGAGCAAATGAACGTTTCCACGCAGGACGGCATACTTCTATATAATCCGGCGGGTCGCGTTGTTTATATGAATGAGATCGGACAGCGTTTATTACATCTTTGGGAAGTTTCGCAGCCGAATACGGCGTTACGCATGAGCGACAGCCTGGTGATGGCGCCGGTCGAACAGGCGCGCACGGAAAAAGCGATCGTGACGGCGGAATGGGAGTTGCCGCAGGCGGTATTAACTGCCAGAGCATTGCCCATCCCTGCGGAAGGTACCGTAGCCGGCGTGCTTTTGCTCTTAACCGACGTCACGATGCTACGACAAAAAGAAAAAGAAATTTTTGTCAAAGACGTCGTTATTCAAGAGATTCATCATCGGGTTAAGAATAATTTGCAAACCGTTGCGAGTCTCTTGCGGATGCAGGAGCGGCGCAGTGGCGAGGAAACAAAAGTGGCTTTAAAAGAGGCCGAGCGGCGAATTTTGGCGATTGCCGCCATTCACGATACGTTAGCCGCACAAGTGGAAGATGAAGTCGATATTGCCTTGTTAATCGAAGGATTGATTCAACAGTTGCGATTGGAATGGGCACCGACAGTCGAAATTACTTGGGAGGCTGCCGGTACTTGGGGTGTGGTGACATCAGAAGATGCATTGACGATTGGAATGACGGTGCATGAGCTGGTGCAAAATGCTTGTGAACACGGCAAAGGGGAAAGCAAGCAACAACGAGTGAATGTACGCTTGTACGGTGATGCCAATGAATTACGATTAACAATTCAAAATTTCGGTCCGCCGCTGCCGTCTGATTTTTCACCGGATCGGTATCGTCTCGGTCTGCAAATTGTAGCGAATCTGGTGAAATTCCATTTAGGCGGAACGTTTATCATGCAAAACGAGAAAAATAGTGTGCTCGCTATTTGCCAATTTCCGCGCAAGGAGGAAAAATGATGGATCGTTTACGCGTAGTCGTAGCGGATGATGAGGGCTTGATCGCGATGGACGTTGCCGAAATGTTGACAGAATCCGGTTATGATGTGGTAGGTATCGGTAAAGACGGCATAGAGGCGCTCGCACTTGGCAAAAAATGGCAGCCGGATATTTTTGTCTTGGATTTAAAAATGCCGCGTTTGGATGGAATTGAAACCGCCCGTCGGTTGCGTTCGGAAGGAATGGGACCTGTTGTTTTGCTGACGGCCTACAGTGAAGAAAAATTGGTGCAAAAAGCAAGCGAGTCGGGAGTCTACGGCTACTTACTCAAGCCGGTGCGGGAGATCGATTTACGAGTCACTTTGCAACTGGCATTGGCTCGATATCGTGAACACAATGAATTGTCGCAGTCGCGCGCGCGTGCGGAAGAAAAGCTGGCGGCCCGCAAAACGATGGACCGTGCGAAAGGCTACCTGATGAGCCGCTACCATTTAACGGAAGAACAGGCATATGAAAAACTGCGAAATTTTGCCATGCAAAAAGGGAAAAAGATCGAAGACGTTGCCGCTGCTTTAGTGCAGCAAATAGCGTCACCAAAAAGATGAAAAGACAAAAAATCAATAAGACGCTTGCTTTTTTCAGGCAAGTGTCTTATTATTATACATGTAGTTAGCACTCGATAGATG
>USPU01000017.1 GCA_900556745.1 uncultured Veillonellaceae bacterium | reverse complement strand
GGCGTTCACTCGGGCGACAGCATCGCCGTATTCCCGCCACAACATATTGATCAGGCCAAAATCGATGAAGTGGTCGAACATACGGAACGCATTGCGCGCGCGTTGGACATTCGCGGCATTGTCAATATCCAATACATCATTGCCGGCGGGAAATTGTACGTTATCGAAGTTAATCCGCGTTCGAGCCGCACGGTGCCCTTCATGAGTAAAGTGACGGGTTACAACCTGATCGCGCTCGCGACCGGTATTTGCGTCGGCAAGACCTTACCTGAACTCGGCATCACGCCGGGGCTGGCGCCGACGCCCGATTATGTAGCGGCTAAAGCGCCGGTGTTCTCGTTCGCTAAACTCGGTCTGGTGGAAATCGCGCTTGGACCAGAAATGAAATCGACCGGCGAAGTCATGGGGATCGGCAAAACGTATTCCGACGCGTTGTATCGCGCGATCGTCGGCGCGTACATGGGCATTCCCGACGGCGGCAATGTGCTGATTACGGTCAGCGACCGCGATAAAGAGGAAACCGCGCAACTCGCTGCGGAGTTTGTCGAACACGGGTACCACATTATGGCGACGCACGGCACGGGCAGCTACTTGGAAGAAAAAGGTATCCCCGTACAAATCGTCAATAAAATGCATGAAGGCGGCGACGTCACTTGCGCGACATTATTGCGCGACGGTTCCGTTGACATGGTGGTCAATACAATCACGTACGGCAAGCGTCCGGAACGCGAAGGTTTCCGCCTGCGCCGCATGGCCGTCGAACTCGGTATTCCCTGCGTGACCTCGCTCGACACGATGCGCGAAGTAGTGCGTGTGTTGCGCGAACGGAAAAATAATGATTTGCCAAGCGTCAAAGCCATTCAGGACTACCAAAAGGAGCGGCGTCATGAACGCGCTTGAAGTCGGACCGATTCGGACGAATGAACGCGTTTCTTCCGATATGCATCGGCTGGTGGCGGAACTGCCTCGTTTGGCGCAAACGACACGGCCGGGTCAGTTTTTACACGTGCGCACGGCACGCGGCTGGAATCCGTTGCTGCGGCGTCCGTTTTCACCGTCGCGCGTTGATCGCGAAAACGGATTGGTCGAAATGGTCTATCGCGTTGTCGGCCGCGGCACGGAGCTGATGACGCACATGCGCGCGGGCGATGAAATCGATGTGCTCGGTCCGCGCGGCACGACATTTACGCTGGACGGAAAAATGTTAATGGTCGGCGGCGGGGTGGGGATCGCTCCGATTCTTTTTGCCGCGCAACAGGCGGCGGGAACCGCTACCGTCATCATCGGCGGTCGCAGTCGGGAAGAACTGTTTTGGCAGGACTATTTTCCCGACACGATCCATGATTTGTTGCTGACTACGGACGACGGTTCGGTCGGCCATCACGGTTATGCGGTGGATCTTGTGCCAGCGCTGCTCGCATCCGGCGAATTTGATCGGGTGCTTTGCTGCGGGCCAACCATTTTGATGAGTAAAGTCGCCGCCGCGGCGTATGCGGCCGGCGTGCCTTGCGAAGTTTCGTTCGAACGACGGATGGGTTGCGGCACCGGCGGCTGCTACGCCTGCGTGTGCGATCGTAAGGACGGAACGCATGCGAAAGTATGTCAGGAAGGTCCTGTTTTTGACAGCCGGGAGGTGATCCTGTGAGCGCGAATATAGCCGTCAATTTTTGCGGGGTCACGATGGCGACGCCGATTATCGCCGCCTCGGGGACGTTCGGATTCGGACTCGAATACGCGCCCTATCTTGACTTGGATCAGGTCGGCGCCGTATCGGTCAAGGGACTGACACGGGAACCGCGGCACGGCAATGCGGGTGTGCGGATTGCCGAAACGCCGGCGGGGATTCTCAATTGCATCGGTTTGGAAAATCCCGGCGTAGAAGCGTTTTGCACGGATATTTTGCCGCAGATTCACGCCGCGTCATCCATTCGCGTGATGGCGAATATTTCCGGCAATACGGTGGCGGATTACGCGTACATGGCGGAACGTTTGAATGATGAGCCGGTCGACTTTCTGGAAGTGAACATTTCCTGCCCGAATGTGAAAAAAGGCGGGATGAGTTTCGGCGTCGATCCGCATGCGGCAGCGGAAGTGACGCGCGCGGTCAAAGATCACACGCGGCTTCCCGTCGTCGTGAAATTGAGTCCGAACGTGACGGATATCCGCGTCATCGCGAGCGCCGTGGAAGAAGCGGGCGCAGATGCGGTATCGCTGGTCAATACTTTTATGGGTCTGGTGATTGATGCGAAAACGCGGCGGCCGCTGCTGGGCAACGTCACCGGCGGACTTTCCGGCCCGTGCGTTAAGCCGATGGCCTTGCGTTTGGTTTGGGAAGTCGCGCAAACGGTCCATATTCCGATTTGCGGTTTGGGCGGTATTATGACCGGGCTGGACGCAATCGAATTCATGATGGTCGGCGCGGACTGCGTATCTGTCGGCACGGCGACGATGCGCGATCCGGCCGCCTGCGTAAAAATCGCGGGCGAAATGGCTGCATGGTGCGATGCGGAAGGTGTCAAAGATATTTCGGAAATCGTCGGCACGTTGCGTATTCCGGGTGAAAGCTGAAAAATCCCGTCGACTGACGGGATTTTTTTGTGGAAAGGATATGGCGTGGAAAAAAGTCGCGATACGTGGCCAGACGCATTTAATTTTTTCGCGCGCTATGCTACACTTTTATTATGAAAATCAAAGAAGTCATTATTGTCGAAGGAAAATCGGATATTGCCCGTGTGCGCCGGGCGGTGGATGCGGAAATCATTCCGACATACGGATTTGGCCTGAGTCCGGAAACGCTTTCAGATATTGAAGCGGCGTACCGGCGGTGCGGCATTATTATTCTCACCGATCCGGACGGCGCGGGGGAGCGTATTCGTCGCTATTTGACGCAGCGTTTTCCGAATGCCAAGCATGCGTTTGTGCCGAAAGAGGACGCGATTGCGAACGATGACTTGGGCATCGAACAGGCGAGCCCCGAGGCCATTCGCAGCGCTCTCAGCAAAGTGCGCAGCGTCGCGCCGACGAACGAGGCGCATTTTACGGTAGCGGATTTGTGGGAGGCGGGCGCGGCGGGCACGCATGATGCGGCCGCACTTCGGGCGCGGCTCGGCGCGCGACTCGGCATCGGTTACGCGAATGCCAAACGTTTTTTGGCGCGTCTGAATCATTACGGCGTCACTCGTGAAGAATGGGCGCAAGCTCTTCGGGAGGAGCAGACCGATGGAATATGAACTCGCACGCAAAGGAACGGTTCGTCGCCTGACCGAGCATTTCGGTTTACGCATGCAAAAAAAATGGGGACAGAATTTTCTGATTCGTCCCGAAGCTGTGGAAGATATTGTCGATGCGGCGCAGCTCGGACCCGATGACCGCGTTTTGGAGATCGGTCCCGGTATCGGCACGCTGACGCAGGGATTGGCGCGCACGGGAGCGCAAGTCACGGCGGTGGAATTGGATCCGAAACTGCCGGAGATTTTGGCGGAAACGCTCGCGGCGTATCCGAAAGTGCGAATTGTCCCGGGAGATATTTTAAAAACAGACGTGCGCGCGCTGATGGGGGATGAACCTTTTACCGTCGCGGCCAACTTGCCGTACTATATTACGACGCCGATTCTGATGTACCTTTTGGAGCAGAAGTTGCCGCTGGTGCGTCTGGTCTTGATGATGCAGCGCGAAGTGGCGGAACGTTTGGCGGCAAGCCCCGGTACGAAAGCGTACGGCGCGATCACGCTCGCGGTGCAGTACTACACGGAAGCGCACGTGCTTTTCGATGTCGAACCGGAATCGTTTTGGCCGGCGCCGAATGTCGTCTCAAGCGTCGTGGAGTTTATTCCGCGCAAGCAACCGCCGGTGGCCGTGCGGGATGAAAAATTGCTTTTCCGTCTGGTGAAAATCGCTTTCGCGCAACGCCGCAAAACGTTTCGTAATAATATAAAAGCCGCCGGCTATGAGTCGGCGACGGCGGATGCGTTGTTGGCGCGGGCGGAGATCGACGGCGGTCGACGCGGCGAAACCTTCAGTTTGGAAGAATTCGCGCGCCTGGCTAACGTGCTTTACGAGTTGGAAGAGGCAAAATAAGTTTGCGCGCGCTTCGCCATTTTGGCGTAGCCGTAGATATTCGGATGGACTCCGTCATCGTATTCGTTGGGGGCGAGAAGATGGCGGAAATCGAGCGTCGCCTGCGGAAATGCGCGCACGAGCGCGTCACCGTATTCTTGGAACGCGGCGACCGCGTAGGGAAAGGCGGGCGCGCTTTGCCAGCCTGTGTAGATCGCCTCTTTTGTGATCTCCGGCGGAATACCGATGACGATGGACAATGCGGCATGAGCGGATGAGAATGCAGTGATTTTTCGGACGAGCGGTCGGATATTCAGCGGCTGCTCGTTTTCTGCGTCTTGCATGATATCGTTGCTCCCCGCCATTAAAAACAACAGATCATACGCGACGGGTTCGCGCAACGCTCGTTCGGCGCGTTGCAGCACCTGATCCAGTCCCGCACCGCACATGCCCAAGTTGGTAACCTGCAGGTCCGGTAACGCCGCGGCCAATTTGGTCAGCCAGCGGGAAGGCATCGGCACGTCAAAGCCGTAGGTTAAGCTGTCGCCTGCTGCGAGTAAATGCATAGTTTCACCTCGCGTTCATTGTAACGGGCATGAATCTCGGTTTCAAGTCGGCGGCTCGTTTCATTTCGTGCTACAATGAGGACAACAAACCGACCTTACGGTCAAGGAGGCGATTTCTATGCGGATAATCTTATTTCTGATCGGCATGGCATTCTTGATGCCGGTAATTTTCATTACGGTTTTGACAATTTTCTTTTGGAAATATCTGGCGGGCCGAAAAAAATGCTCGCAGGGGAACTGTGACAAAGCGTAATGATGTCGTTTGTGCTACAATAAATATCGATTGTGATGAAGGGTGAACGGAATGAAATTTTTTATTGATACGGCGATTGTGGATGAAATTCGCGCGGCGCATCGCCTGGGAGTGGTGGCCGGCGTAACGACGAATCCGTCGCTGATGGCAAAAGCGGGTCAGGACCCCAAAGAAGTTATTCAGGAAATAGCTTCTTTCGTGGACGGTCCGATCAGCGCGGAAGTATTGGCGGAAGACGCGGACGGCATGGTGCGCGAAGGTCGCGAATGGGCGAAAGTGGCGCCGCAAGTAACGGTCAAGGTGCCGCTTACCGCGGAAGGTTTGGCGGCTACGCGCGTGCTGGCTGACGAAGGCGTCAAAGTCAACGTCACGTTGATTTTCAACGCGAGCCAGGCGCTTTTGGCGGCGCGTGCCGGCGCCGCTTTTGTCAGTCCCTTCATCGGGCGTTTGGATGACATCGGCGCGAACGGGTCTGAACTTGTGCGCACGATTGCGACGATTTTCAAAGAACATCATATTGCAACGGAAATTATCGCAGCGAGCATCCGACGCCCGCTCGATATTACCGAAGCCGCTCTGGCGGGAGCGCACATCGCGACGGTCCCGTATAAAGTGCTTTTGGCGGCGCTCGAACACCCGCTGACGAAAACGGGGATCGCGCGTTTTGCGGAAGACTGGCGGCAAGTGACACAAAAGACAAAGTAGGAGGCGCAAGTAATGGACAGGATTTTGACATTGGAATTTGTACGGGTGACCGAGGCGGCGGCGATCAAATGCGGACGCCTGGTCGGTCGCGGCGATAAGATCAGCGCCGATCAGCTCGCTGTTGACGGTATGCGCAGCGAATTTGAAAAAGTGCACATCGACGGTGAAGTCGTCATCGGCGAAGGAGAAATGGACGAAGCACCGATGCTTTACATCGGTGAAAAGGTAGGCCTCGGCGGTGACGCGGTGGATATCGCGGTCGATCCGCTCGAAGGCACCAACCTGGTCGCCAAAGGACAAAACGGCGCCATTGCGGTACTTGCGATTGCTCCGCGCGGTTGCCTTTTGCACGCTCCGGATATGTACATGGAAAAAATCGCGGTCGGACCGCGCGCGGCCGGACGCATTGATATCAACGCGCCGGTCAAAGAAAATCTGCGCCGGGTTGCGGAAGCGATGGAACGCTCGGTCGATGACTTGAGCGTCGTCATCTTGGATCGGGAACGGCATGCCGATATCATTCGTGATTGCCGTGAAGCGGGCGCGCGAATCCGTTTGATCACGGACGGCGATGTCACGCCGGCGATCGAAGTCGGCATTGAAGGTTCGGGTGTGCATATGCTCATCGGTACCGGCGGCGCGCCGGAAGGCGTTTTGGCCGCGGCCGCTTTGAAATGCCTCGGCGGCGACATGCAGGGACGTTTGGTGCCGCACAGCGATGAAGAAGTACGTCGCGCCAAAAAAATGGGTGTCACGGATATTCATCAGGTATTTACTATTGATGATCTCGTAAAAGGCGACGACTGCATCTTCTCGGCTACTGCGATAACCCCGGGCAATATTTTGCGCGGTATTCGTTACTTCGGCGGCGGTGCGCGTACACAGACCGTCGTGATGCGCTACAAGACGGGCACCGTTCGTTTTGTCGATACCATTCACAAATTCGGCAACCGCGGCATGAGCATTAAACTGTAAAATCAGTCGGTAAATTATAAGTAGTATCCGGTTTCATCGGAATATAAAAAGGAGCGGCGGGAGTCGCTCCTTTTTCGTATCCGTTTTGTGTTTGCCGAAAATGCGTGGTATAGTGATGAAAAACGGAAAGGGAGTGTTGCAATGAAACCGACACGGGAACAGGCGAAACAACTTTTACTGGAATACACGGACTTCCAGGCGCTCATTCGCCACGCGCTGCAAGTGGAAGCGGCGATGTTGCATTTCGCCGATTATTTCGGTGCGGAGGATCGGGAAAAATGGGGCGTGATCGGTCTTTGCCATGATTTGGATTATGATCGCTATCCGGAGCAGCACTGCGCGGTGACGAAGCAAATTCTGGAAAAAGAAGGTTGGGACGAAACCTACATTCGCGCCATTATGTCGCACGGTTATGGCATGGTGACGGATGTCAAACCGGAAACGACGCTGGAAAAAACGCTCTATGCGGTGGATGAACTCACGGGCATTATCAATGCCGCCTGTCTGTTGCGGCCGAGCAAATCGGTATTGGATCTGACGGTGAAATCGCTCACGAAAAAATTTAAGGATAAACATTTCGCCGCCGGTTGCAATCGTGATGTGATCACACAGGGTTGTGAAATGCTCGGTATGGAGCGCCAGGAATTTTTTGCGGAAACGATCAAAGGTTTACAGGAACGCGAGGAAATCGTCGGCCTGAAAGGAAACATATAAGTCGAAAAAGCGGTGTACACCGCTTTTTTTGTGCGCGCAATGGCGCGTGTTGACATTCTCAAGGCTTTGTGATACGCTTTGGCTAATTAAAAAAAGCAATGCCACGAAGGAGAATATCCGTAACCGAAGGCGCAGAGAGCAGGCGGTGGTGCAAGCCTGTCCGTACGTTACGAGGTTCCGCTCCGGAGCAACAGGTGAAGAGCCTGGCGGGCACGCCCGATACAGCGTAACAAAGTTGGCCGTAGGCAATTTGGGTGGCACCGCGAGATCTCTCGTCCCAGTGAGGATGGGAGCTTTTTTATTGCAGCAAATATTCGCCACATTCCGCTCGTTATTCACGACATGGTGCGCGCTATGAGGGGTGTGAGCGGGGAAGATTTATATGACAGAACGCGTATTTAATTTTCATGCCGGACCGGGCGCGCTGCCGGCAGAAGTACTTCAACAGGCCGCCGCGGAAATGATGAACTACCGTGACACCGGCATGGGCGTTATGGAGCTTTCGCATCGCAGCGACGCGTATCAGCGCTTACATCAGGACGCGCGGCAGCGATTGCGTAAATTGCTCGAGATACCCGCGACGCACGATGTTCTTTTTCTGCAGGGAGGAGCCAGTCATTAATTCGTGATGATTCCGGCGAATTTCGCCAAAGGCGGTCGGCTCGGCTATGCCGATACCGGCATCTGGGCCAAGAATGCGATGCAGCAGGCGAGTTTGTACGGCGCGACTTACAAAGTGACGGATGCGAGCGCGGGCGGGTACCGCGCGATTCCCATGGATTTCCATGTGAAAGAAGACACATCCTACGTGCATATTACGTCGAATAATACGATTTACGGTACGGCGTACCGGGACTTTCCGAAGCTCGACGTGCCGCTCGTCGCCGATATGAGTTCGGATTTGCTGTCGCGGTCGCTTGATGTCGGACAGTTTGGCTTGATTTACGCGGGCGCGCAAAAAAATATTGGGATCGCCGGCGTGACGATCGTCATTATTGATCGCGACTGGATGGCCAAGGGCAATGAACGCTTGCCGAAAATTTTACAATACCGCACGCATGCCGAGGCGGACTCGATTTTCAATACGCCGCCGACGTACGCGATATATGTTTTGGGACTCGCGTTGCAATGGGTCGAAGCGCAGGGCGGTGTGGCGGAAATGGACCGCCGCGCGCAGGCGAAGTCCGAGCGGATCTACGAAGTGCTCGACCGTTATCCCGAAGTTCATCGGCCGCACGCCGAACGCGCGTGCCGATCGCGGATGAACGCAGTGTTTACATTGTGTGATGAAGCCAAGACGGAAGGTTTTGTACGGGCAGCGGCCGAAGCTGGCTTTGTCGGCATCCAAGGGCATCGTCGCGTCGGCGGGTTGCGCATCTCGCTCTACAATGCCGTACCCAGGGAAGGGGTCGAAAAACTGGCCGACTGGCTGGACGATTATGCGCAACGGCACCGGTAACGAAACGTATATTTCATGCGCAACGGTGCGGCCGATGAGCGCCGGAACGGCAAAAAGAGACGGGAGGGATGCCGATGTTACGATTGTTGTTAGCGCGGCACGGCGAGACGAAATGGAATCTTGAAGGACGCTACCAGGGGCAGGTCGATACCGAACTTTCCGCTCGCGGACATACGCAGGGCCAAAAGCTTGGCGAGAGCTTACGCGCGGTGCCGATCGACGAGGTATTGGCGAGTCCGTTACGCCGCGCGCGGGAGACGGCGGAGTATTGCGCGAAGTGGCACGGACTTCCCGTCGTTGCCGACGCGGACTTGGCGGAGATCGCTCACGGCGCCTGGGAAGGGAAATTGGTGGCGGAAGTCGCGCACGCCGACGGTGATCGTCTCACCGCCTGGCGCACAAAGCCGCAGACGGTGACGATGCCGCAAGGCGAATCGCTGCATGATGTCGCGCGGCGTGTCGAGCGCGCGTTGGCGCGCTACCGTACGCAGTATGACGGTAAAACGCTGCTGGTGGTGGCGCATGACGCGGTGAACAAGGTGGCGCTTTGCCGGATTCTTGGGCTCGATCTCAGCCATTTTTGGCAGATTCAACAGGATAACGGTTGTGTCAATGTGCTGACTTACGACGGCGGCTGGCGAGTGCTCGCGGTCAATGTCAATACGCACCTCGGCTATTTGTACAGCCAAACGGAGCAAAAAAGCCTTTAATACCGTCTTTACAAAGACGTGAGATAAAGTTTATTTAAAAATAAAAAGGAGCGATATTATGCTGGATATCAAATGGATTCGTGAAAATGCCGATCGCGTACGGGAAAATTTGAAAAATCGTCATCATGACGCCGATGTGGATGAAATTATCCGCTTGGACGAAGAACGCCGCACGCTGCTCGCGGAAGTGGAGCAATGGAAAGCCGATCGCAACGCGGCGAGTAAGGAAATTGCCAAATGCAAAAAAGAGGGCGGCGACGCATCCGAGATCATCGCCCGCATGAAAAAAGTCAGCGATGCGATCACGGGCCATGATCAACGGTTGCGTGGCGTGGAGGAAAAACTCCATCAACAGATGCTTGAAATTCCGAATATTTGCGATGCCAGCGTACCGGTGGGCGAAGATGAAAACGATAATGTCGAAGTGCGTCGCTACGGTACACCGCGCGAATTCGGCTTTGAAGTGAAAGCCCATTGGGATATCGGCGCAGGTCTGGGTATTTTGGATCCGGAAACGGCCGCGAAAGTTACGGGTACGCGCTTCCACTACTACCTCGGCGCGGGCGCGCAACTGGAACGCGCGGTGTACAATTTCATGCTGGATATGCACACGCAGGAATTCGGTTTTACCGAAGTCATTCCGCCGTACATCATCAATGAAGACAGCATGGTCGGCACCGGTCAGTTGCCGAAGTTCGCGGAAGATATGTTCAAGTTGGAAGGTTTGCCGTACTACCTGACACCGACGGCGGAAGTGCCGCTGACGAATTTCCATCGCGATGAAATTATCAACGGCGAAGTTTTACCGCAGCGGCTCTGCGCTCTTACGCCGTGCTTCCGCGCGGAAGCGGGATCGGCGGGACGCGATACGCGCGGCCTGATTCGCCAGCACCAGTTCCACAAGGTGGAAATGGTCAAATTCGCCAAGCCGGAAGAATCCTACGAGGAACTTGAATCCATGACGCTCGAAGCGGAACAGATCTTGCGCCGCCTGGCGTTGCCGTATCGCGTCATCACCCTTTGCACCGGTGATATCGGCTTCTCCGCCGCGAAGACATATGACATCGAAGTGTGGATGCCCGCCCAGGAAACCTATCGTGAAATTTCTTCCTGCTCGAACTGCGAAGCGTTCCAGGCGCGTCGTGCCAATATCAAATTCCGTCGCAGCGCCAAAGATAAACCTGAGTACGTACATACTTTGAACGGTTCGGGTCTTGCCGTCGGGCGCACGGTCGCGGCGATTTTGGAAAATAATCAGCAGCAGGACGGCTCGGTCATCGTACCGAAAGCCCTGCGTCCGTACATGCACGGTTTGGAAGTGATCACGCCGGTTAAGCCGCTGCACTAATCTTACTGTCGCATCTCTTACTGACAACCGCCCCGCTCGAGGGGCGGTTGTCATTTTGACGGTGATATGGTAATATTTATTTTATGAGTATATGAAAATGAGATTGCTATGACTGCATTTAAAGGAGGACATATTTAGATGAAAATAGAAGTTAAACCGGTAGATCAGCACCAGGTATCTTTGTTGATTGAAGTACCGGCGGATGCTGTGAACCAAGGTATCCAATCGGCAGTACAACGTATCAGCAACCAGGTAACCATCCCGGGTTTCCGCAAAGGTAAAACACCGCGCAAAATCTTGGAAGCGCATTTCGGTAAAGACGCGATCATGGCGGAAGCCAGCGATCTGATCGTCAATAAATATTACGACGAAGCGTTGCGCGAACAGAATTTGGTGCCGGTCACCCGCGCCGATATCGACGTAGAACAGTTTGAAGAAGGCAAGGACATGAAATTCAAAGCCACCTTCATCAAGAAACCGGAAGTCAAATTGGGCGATTACAAAGAATTGAACGTCGAACATAAACATCAGAAAGTCACCGATAAAATGGTCGACGAACAGCTGGAAGCCATTGCTAAACAGCACGCTAAACTGACCGTCGCCGAAGGCGCGGAGTTGGCGAGCGGAGATTTGGCGATGATCGATTTCAAAGGCTCGATCGACGGTAAACCGTTTGACGGCGGCGAAGGCAAATCCTACCCGCTCGAAATCGGTTCCGGCAGTTTCATTCCGGGTTTTGAAGAGCAGCTGATCGGCCACAAAGCGGGCGATGAAGTTACGGTCAAAGTACAGTTCCCGAAAGAATATTTCGTGCAGGAACTCGCCGGCAAAGACGCGGAATTTGCGGTCAACGTATTGGACGTAAAACGCCGTGAAATGCCGGAGTTGAACGATGAATTTGCAAAAACCGCGAGTTCGTTCGAAACGCTTGCTGAATTGAAAGCAATGGTTCGTCAACAGATGCAGGAGCACGTTGACAACCATGACCGCGAAGAGTTCCAGAACAAGCTGATCAAAACGGCGGTCGATAACGCGGAAACGGATATTCCGAATGCGATGGTGGAAAGCCGCATCGATCAGATGATCGAAGAGCTTAAACTGAATTTGGAAAGCCGCAACATGAAATTCGAAGACTACCTGGAACAGTCGAAAAACTCGCTGGAAAAATTGCGTGAAAACTATCGCGAAGCGGCTCTTGCCAACGTCAAAACGGACTTGGTACTGGAAGCTATTTGCCAAGCGGAAGATATTCATGTAACGCCGGAAGATATGAACATGGAAGTGTACCAGATGGCGCAGAACTTCGGCGCCGATCCGAAGGATGTCTGGGGCATTATCCAAAAAGAAGGACGCATTTCGATGCTCGCGGGTACCGTAGCGCGTCGTAAAGCGGCTGCCTTCATCATCAACAACGCGAAACATGATCACGACGAAGTAGCGGAAAAAGAAGAAAAAGCGAAACCGTCTGACGCCGAAGCGGCGAAAGAGGTAAAACCGGCGAAAAAAGCCGGCGCTAAAAAAGCCGCGGCAAAAAAAGTTGCTAAAGATGCAGACAACGAAGAAAAGGACGCTGAAAAAGCGAAAAAATAAGACCGTCGTTTTCTTCCGTAAAGAATAACGAGGTGGATTCATTGAATTATGTACCGATTGTGGTAGAGCAAACGGCGCGGGGCGAACGTTCCTATGACATTTACTCCCGCCTGCTCAAAGACCGCATTGTCTTTTTAGGGGGTCCGATTGACGACAATGTCGCCAACATCGTGATCGCTCAACTGTTATTTTTGGAAGCGGAAAGTCCGGATAAAGACATTCACATCTATGTGAACAGTCCCGGCGGCGTCGTTACCGCAGGTCTTGCGATTTACGACACCATGCAATACATTAAGCCCGACGTCTCGACGATTTGCGTCGGTTCGGCTGCCAGCATGGGAGCCGTTCTTTTGGCGTCCGGCGCGACCGGCAAACGCTACGCGTTGCCGCATTCGCGTGTGATGATTCACCAGCCGCTCGGCGGCGTGCAGGGACAGGCGACGGAGATTGAGATCCATGCCCGCGAAATCCTGCGCATGCGCGAAGAATTGAACAATATTTTGGCACGCCACACGGGGCGTACGCTCGATGAAATCAATAATGATACCGAACGCGACCATTTCCTTTCGGCGGAAGAAGCGCTGAAATACGGTTTGGTTGACGAAGTTCTCGATCGTCCGTTGCCCCCGCCGGGTGCCGCGACAAAATAAGGAGGACATGTGCGCAATACTACTGCTACACCACCGGTCTGCAGTTTTTGCGGCCGGTCCAACGATGAAGTTAAAAAATTAATCGCCGGTCCCGGGGTCTATATCTGCGATGAATGCATCGGCGTGTGCGAACACATTTTGCAAGAAGAATTGCGCGCCGAACACAAAGCGGGCGCGGCGGAACTGGTAGTGCCTTTGCCGCGTGAAATCAAAGACCAACTGGACCAATACGTTATCGGTCAGGAGGACGCCAAGAAAAGCTTGGCGGTCGCCGTGTACAACCATTACAAACGGTTGCAGAGCGATGTCGATTCCGATGACGTTGAATTGCAAAAATCCAATATCGTGCTGATCGGTCCGACCGGCAGCGGTAAAACGCTGCTCGCGCAAACGTTGGCTCGGTTTCTGAATGTGCCGTTCGCGATTGCCGACGCGACCAGTCTGACGCAGGCGGGATATGTCGGCGACGACGTGGAAAATATTTTGCTGCGGCTGATTCAGGCGGCGGATTACGATATCGAACGCGCGCAGCGCGGGATTATCTATATCGACGAGATCGATAAAATCGCGAAACGCACGGAAAACACATCGATCACGCGCGACGTTTCCGGGGAAGGCGTGCAACAGGCGTTGCTCAAGATTTTGGAGGGGACTGTCGCAAGTGTTCCCCCACAGGGCGGGCGCAAGCACCCCAACCAGGAAATGATCATGATCGATACGACGAACATTCTCTTTATTTGCGGCGGCGCGTTTGACGGGATCGACCGTTACATTTCGCGACGTATGGCGAAAAAGACGATTGGTTTCGGCGCGGATATCGTCCGCAAAGAGGAAAAGAATGTGGCGGAAATTCTGACGCATGTGCAGCCGGAAGATCTGCTGAACTTCGGCTTAATTCCGGAGTTCATCGGTCGTCTGCCCGTGCTTGTCACGCTCGATCCGTTGGATAAAAAAGCCTTGCTCAGAATTTTGACGGAGCCGAAGAATGCGCTTGTCAAGCAATACCGTAAATTGCTGGAAATGGACGGCGTGGATCTGACGTTTACGCCGGACGCGCTTTCCGCCATTGCCGACGAAGCGCTCGCGCGCAATACCGGCGCGCGCGGTTTGCGAGCCATCATTGAGAAAGTGATGCGCAACGTGATGTTTGAGGTGCCGACGCTGAAGAACGTGAAGCAGGCGACGGTGACAAAAGAAACCATTCAGGACGGAGCGGAGCCGGAACTGGTATATCGCTCGCAGGTTGAGTAAAAACGGGTTCCTCAGGGAACCCGTTTGTTTTGTAAATCATCAGATAAGGAGGGAATATGGCGCAAAAGGAAATCGAGGGCAGCATGAAATTTCCGTTATTGCCTTTACGTGATGTGACGCTTTTCCCCCAGATGGTGACCGGTATCGAAGTCGGTCGACCGCAATCGGTAGCCGCCGTGCGCGAGGCGATGCAGGGCGACGGCTATGCGGTCTGCGTGATGCAGCGTCACGCGGATACGGATAACCCGGGCATTGACGACT
>USPU01000016.1 GCA_900556745.1 uncultured Veillonellaceae bacterium | reverse complement strand
ACTTTTTGTAATTGACTCGGGTCTGTATATCAGACCCGCACATTGGCGTTAATTCACTGCATTGTTCAGTTTTCAAAGAACCGCGTCGCTTCATGCGACTTGATTATAATAGCATCTCTTTTTTCCGGTGTCAAGCCTTTTCTTCAAAACTTATTTTTTCCAGTCGATCGGCCATGTCGATGATAATATCACGACATTCCAAATGCTCCAACCATTCTTCCGGAATCCGATTACGCCGAGCTTCCGCTGTAACCAATTGCGCGCAAATGCCGGCCGTTGAATCCGAATCACCGCCGTGATTCAGCGCCGCCAACACGGCGTATCGCGAACCGGAATAGGCCAACGCGCAATACAATGCAATCGCCAAGGTTTCTTCGGCCACGAAACCTTCGCCGAGTGCTTCCAGCCCCGGCAAATAGTACCACCAATCATCGGCTCCGGCTTTTTTACGCAATGCAGGTACGTTAGCCGCTGCTTTTTCTGCGGCCACGATAGCGTCATATACTTCATCTGCGTTTTCTTTTACGCGCAATATTTCCTTGACGACTTTTCCCGCCTGCCGCAATGTGTGTCCGTCGCAAAGCAAGGCCAGATACGACGCCATCGCGCCGGCGGCGATATATCCCGACGGATGCGAGTGGGTAATCGCGGCGCAAGCGCAGCCGTTCTCATAAGCGGCTTCCGGATCGCCGTGAAAATATAAACCGATCGGCGCCACACGCATGATACCGCCGCAGCCCTTGCTGTCGTTAAGCGGCTGCGTCATGCTGCGGTCCGCCGGATCACGCAATGCCGTAAGGCAGGTCATACCGGGATGACGCCGCTCTTGCAAACGATGATCTTTCGCTAAATTATACGTCGTTTCGTAAGGTTGTTTTTTGAGCCAGCTTTTTTGCCCGCGCCGAGGTTCTTCTCCCGTTTGCATGTAGTACCAGCGCATGTACGAACGGTAGAGACCTTTCGTCAAAGCATCCCCGCGCTGCCGCGACCAGAAGATGCCATCAATGGTAAAAAGCGTCATCTGCGTGTCGTCAGAAATCAACCATTCACCCGAGCCGTCTAAGCTCAAAGGACCGCGCAAACCGTGCGGACCGTAGTTTTCTTTGATCGTTTCCACGTCGTCAAATTCAACAACGTAGCCAATCGCATCTCCGGCGGCGCCAGCGAGCAGGATATCGCGAAACGGTACAGTACTCATTCGTCTTCCTCCTCCAACAGCTCATAATCTTGCGCCATCCAACGACGGCTGGTAGTAAAGGTAATGGTCAGCCACTTGCGTACCGATTTACCGCCCAGGGCCTTATCAATCTCATCACGAATACGGTCGAGATCTCCCACCTCCTGGATCGGGTAATTTTTCGGAATTAAAATATCGATATCAATAAAGACGATTTTGCCGTACCTTTGCACGGAACTCACGTAGTCCTTAAAACGGTAGCGGACCATGAAATCGTCCATCACTTCATGAACTTTTTCATGCAAACCCTCCGGCGCCATGCCGAGTACCTGCCTTACCGCAGGTCCCAGAATATTGAGCGCAACCGGCAGCATGGTCAATGACAAAATGATTAGTATCACCGGGTCGACGTATACCCCGTAATGCGCATACGATGTTTGTTCAAGCAGGTAGGCCAAGCCGAAACTGATAAACAAACTGGCGGCGAAACAGGCATCGACGAGCCAGCTCATATTGTCAAAATGAATCAGGCTGGATTTCAGTTTCCGATTTACTCGATGCACATAGAGATAATACCCCATGTTGGCAAACGTGAACGTCAAAGCGTAAATAATCGCCAAGCCGAAGTTCATCTCATTGCCGCCGCTGAAAAGACTGATCATGCCGTTCAAAAACGCGTAGACAACAATGATCAGCGTGAAGCCGCCTTCTGCCGCGAGCACGAGCGGTTCAAACTGCCAATATCCGAATTGAAATTTTTTGCTCGATTCCCTCGTTGTCAGACGCGAAGTCATGATCATTAAAATCTTAATAATGACTGCCACAAACGAGAAAATCCGAGTTCGTGAGCAGGCCGAACCAGGTCGCCGCGACGGCAATCAGACCCATCAGACCCGCCGACTGCCAAAGTAAGCGTTGCTCTGTCGCGTAACGTTGTTCCGCCGTTAAACTCGTTTCCATAAATAGTGTAAATCCTTCCCGTAAAATCTGTTCACAAGTGTTTAATATAAATAAGTGGTATTTTCCACCATGTCCTTATATTATACTACATCTATTTGACTTCTTGCGTTTAATTTTCCTAAAGAGTTCAATGTGAGTTTTTTACGGGTGCGGTTTGACGAACGAGAATTTCCGCGCGACAAACCGATTGACTGAGCGGCGCCATTTTCATCAGCGTGATTTCCGTCGCGTGCGGGTGGCCTTCCCATGCGGCAAATAGTTCCAGCAAATTAAAATAATCGCCGACCAATGTCATCTTCCATTGCTTGGTCTCGTCCGCAGAAGGAATCTCTTCGCTGCTTTCCATTTGCACGTGCGCCCGGATCGCGTCCGCTTCCCAGTCGATCATTCGCGCGGCTTCTTTTTGATATCGTTCCTGTTGTGCCAGCTGGGCTGTCAGTCGTTCGATTTCATGCGCCTGCGCCGCTTCTGCTCGGATAGCGTCCGCGCTCCGCGTTTGCCAGTGGTATCCGCCGCCGAACGCGCCGACAGTCAGTAGCCAGAGTACCGCCAACAGCAGCAAAGGATATTTAGTGACGGATGGCATTAGCTTCCTCCTCCGCATGACCCAGCCACAGCGTAAAAGTATGCGCCGCCGCTACATGACGATCGATTTTACTTCGTACCGGTCGTTCCAGACGAGCGCTTAAATATTCACTCCAATCATGTAAGGGCGCGCCCGACTGAAAATCTCCGGTGACAATAATGTCCTCATTTTCTGTGCGAATTTCCGTCAGCGTCACATCGGCGGGACAGGAGTCGCAAATCACGAGCAGCAGTTTGCTTGCCGTTAAGCGCGTTCGCTCATGTTCTTGCCGATCGTGTACCGCCGTCTGATACGCGGCTGCCTGCGTGCGCAGTGCCGACAGTTGAGCGACCGTCGTTTCGTTTTGTAACGCGCTCATTTCTTTTTGATACATGGTGTAATGAAATACCGCATACCCGAACGTGAGCGCCAGAATACAGAGGCTTCCCGCCAACGCGAGTCGAAACCAAGACGGCGCGAGGTGCGGCGCGGGATTTTCTAAACGAATCGTTTGGCAAAGCGCGGCATTCTCCGGCCGTTGCGCCGCTCGCGCGGCGGCTGCCGGCAGGTACGCGACATCACGCCATGGCGAAGGCGTATCCCCGAGCAGTTCCGCGGGAATGGTCGCGGGCCAAGGTCGAGTCGCGCCGACATCACTCGCCGCGCCCGCGCCATGCACGTAGATGGCTTCATCTTCAGGCGCGGACGCGTCGGAATGCGTTGCGGCGATCGTATTCGGACGCCAATCCGTCCACACGCGCTCGTGATACTCCGCCACCATTTGGGAAGCGGCGCAGTAAACCGTTCCCGCGGAGTCCGCCAGCGCTTCCCCCAGCGCGACGATTTCCGGAACTACGATCACGTGTTCCACGCCCAATGCCGCCAAGCGCTCGTCGGGCGCCGCGTCAGACGTCATCGCCGCCATCAGGACACGAACGCGCTCCTCCGTCAACGGAACCGAACGCGTGCCGATCCATGGAACCGCTACATCCGGAAAGAAACGTTCGCCTTCCCAGCGCAGCATTTCTCGCAACTCACGTTCATTGAGCGCTCCCATTGCCACCGTTTTATACCGCACCGCCGCGGGAGATGCCGTCATCACCACCGTATGCAGCGGCACATGCCATGTTTCCGTCAGCGCTCGCCGCGTTTCCTCCAAGTCATCGGCGGCATGCGGCAACCAAATCCACTGCGCCGGTCCGCTGGCTTTTTCCCGCACGCACAATAAACCGTCACCTTCCCATGCCAAAAATGGCAACGGCGAGGAGGCAAATATTCGTTTACCCGCGCCGGTCAGCTTCTGCATTCGCTGACGCCAATTTCCCATTTGCCTTCTCCTTTCGGTACGCAGTTAATTTTAATGACAAGCATGATTCGTTCCGCATCGTGCACGGCGACGCTGGTAATCGTCGCCCGCGTGCCCTGCGGATCCACCGTCACGCGATTTTGATAGCCGTCGCGAACCGCCAGCTCTTTCGTCACCACATTGTCAGGCAGTCCTTGAGCGGCGCAACGTCCGAGTGCCCAGTTCAGCCCGCTTTCCGCGACGTAGCGAGTTTGCAGGCCCGTCACGGTATACGCGCTCGCCGTACGCACCGCAGATGCCTGCTGCAACACAAGCCCGGCAAGCGTCAGCAGTCCGCATAGCGCGACGCACCACCAAAGGAGCACGCTGCCGCGGTGCGATTCAGCGCACGACATAGGTCTCTCCCACGCGGTACCACTGCGCGTACGGCAAAACCGCCGTGCGGTACGTCTGTTGACGCGCGCCGTATACCCAGGTAAATTGCGCCGTCACAAGGCCTTGATCGTCCACCGCAAACATTTTGTCACCGTCTTCTTTTCCCGGAAGAAATCGCGGCCGGTTGGCCGTGCCGTCGCCCGCTTCCGTCATCGGCTGGCGCTGCCCGTTTTTCAATTCCAGATAAAGCGCGCCGCTCGCGTAAAAAGCGTGTCGCAAATGATTCGGCGTCACAAAAACGTATTGATTCTTTCGTCCCGGTCTTGTTTGCGACGTGCCGGACCACAAATAGCTGTCCAGCGTTCCTAAAATGAACCGGCTGTCCTCGCTGATTTTAAGTTCCGTCCCAAGTCGCTGAAAGGTTTGCAACACGCCGCGCACCCGCGGCGCCAATGCCGCGCTCAACAGTCCGCAGAGCAACAGGGCCAGCAAAAGCTCCCAAAGAATATAGCCAGCGTGTTTACGCATGTGTGTTTCCTCGCGGCAGCCAAAGCGTCACCGCATCCGCGCCTCGTGAACCGCTGACCGTGATTTCATAACCGTAAACGCCCGACTCCGCCGCCTCTGTACCGACGACATCGATCGTAAAGGGATGCGCATTGTATTCTTCGGTAACGCTGTAACCGGCGGGCGCGCCGTCGACCAGGTAGGCGTATTTCAATTTTTCCGCCGCCTCCTGCAACAGCGCCGCC
This sequence comes from uncultured Veillonellaceae bacterium, assembly GCA_900556745.1. GTDB lineage: Bacteria > Bacillota > Negativicutes > Veillonellales > Negativicoccaceae > Negativicoccus. The sequence goes on along the minus strand of USPU01000016.1, from coordinate 9,415 downwards.
CGCTCCGTTTGCTCCCGACCGTCGGCCGCGTTATGCACCGCGCCCAAAACGGTGGCGGCGAGCGTTCCGCCGACCACCGTCATAATCAGAATTAAGAAAAGAACTTCCGGAAAAATAAAGCCTCGCGATTTTGTTTTCATTGCACGCGTACCCGCCCTGTCTGTGCGCTGATGATAATTTTTTTACGTTCATGATGACGATTTTCCAAAACGATTTGGTAGTTTCCGCGGTAACTTTGCATCGGTCGGCCGTTGCTTTGAAACTGGACCAGCTTGGATTGCCCCGCGCTGAATGAAATCCCCTCCGGCAAGACGGCGCGTTGACCGATACGCTTATTTTGCGCCGTTACGTAGTATGTCGCCGGGCGATGATCGACATTGAGATGCAGGGTCGGCATATTGCTTTGCGCGCCGCGGTTTTGTTGCGCGAGCGCTTGCGTCTGATGGATAGCGGCGCAAAGCGCCGAGGTCGCTCGCAATAAAGCCTGCCGATCCTGAAACGCCGCATACTCTACGGCGGACCAGGCGGTAAAGGTCCCCACTAAAGCGATCGCCACCAGCATTTCCCAGAGCAAATAACCGCGATTTGATTGTTTATCCATAACCCAGCCAACTTCCTACCGGTGTCGCTAAGCCGACCGCCAACGTCAAAAAAGGTCCGAAGGGAATTGCCTGACGGCGGGAAGAAAATCCGCGGCAAAGGATGCCGAAGCACGCCCCCAAGAGCGCCGCCAGCCACAGCAGTAAAAACGTTTGCAGCGGCGACAACCAAGCGGCGAGCGCCGCGTAATACCAAATGTCGCCCTGTCCCATGCCGCCGCGCGCGAGTCCGTATAAAACGCCGGCCGCGACAACCGCTAAAAGGCTTGCCGTCAATGCACTCAGAAAATGTCCCGCAACGATGCTTTCCGCGACGCCTGCCAGAAAAAGCAAAAGTGAAAGTCGCCTCGGCAGCACGCCATAGCGCGCGTCACAAAGCGCGGCGAGCAAACTCAGTCCGCACAGTACCAACGTGCCGATGAGCGAACGCCCGGCATTCAGACCGGGCAATAGGCTCAGCGCCGCTAAAAAACTGAAGCCCCATTCCGCGCGCGTTAACCCGCGACGCGGCGTAAAAGGCTCGGCCCACTCCGCGGCATAACGCCTTCGATACGCTTCCGCCCAACGCCATATGCAGGGTCCCGCGAGACAGGGCCACAGCAAAACGCCGACCGCGGTCAGCGTCATTTGCCGCTCGGTCCGCCGTGCGAGGAGTATGTCGTGCCTTTATAGCTATACGTGACTTCTCCCTTCGTCGCCAGTTTGCTCGTGTCGTAGCTTTCATCATCCGGCGCTTTCGGAACCGCTTCCAAGTACCCTTTGCCCGCGTCGGTCGTATTTACCAATTCGTCCAGGGAACTCGGGTATTTGCCCGTGTCCACCTGGTACATCGCCACCGCCGTTCCGACACTGTGCAAATCCGCTTGAATCTTCGCCACTTTGGCGCGATCCGCCGCGCCGCCGAACTTCGGTATAACAACCGTCGCCAAAATCCCGATGATGGCAATTACAATTAACAATTCGATCAAAGTAAAACCGGCATGTTTGCGTTGTTTCGTTCTTTGCATGGAAATCATCCTTTCTACATCGGAGCCGTTACCACATCGATAATCGGCAGTAAAATGCTGTACATTAAAAATCCTACCCACAATCCCGTCGCCAACAAAAGCACCGGGCCCAACCATGTTTTCAACTGTTCCCAGCTGCGCGCGCTTTCCTCTTCGTAATACGCGGCTGTCTCCGCCAAGAGTTCCTCCAAACGTCCGCTTTCCGTGCCCACGCGCACCATGTGAAGATACACCGGCGCGGTGATGTCCGCCGCTTGCAGCGCCGTCTCCAACGCGCGACCGTTGCGCACGGCGGTGCGAGCGGTAAGCAAGCGTTCCCGGTATAGCGGATTAGTCACCGCCGCCGTCAGACGCAATGTCTCCGCAAGATCCAAACCGCTTTTTAACAAAAGCGCCTGCACCTGCGCCATGCGCGCGTACATAGGCGCGCGAAATAAAGTAAAACGATCCGCTTGGCGCGCGACAACCATTCGTCCGGTCGGCGTCATGGCCAGCGCGACGATCACACCCAAAACCAGAAACAGCGCGAGCGCGATCAAAAGCACATGGGAATGAAACCATTGCGCCGTCGTTAGTACCGTTTGCGTCACCGCCGACGGCTGCGCGCCGAGATCGGCGAACAGGTTCGCAAAAGTCGGCAAAATCCAAATCACGGAAATCCCGCCGACTAATAATCCCGCAAGCATCACCAGCAACGGATAGCTGTACGCCTCCCGACGCAAACGCTGCAGTTTTAACTGATTGCGATAATAAAGCGAAGCGTATGTTAAATTCTCCGCCAGCACGCCGGCCGCTTCGCCCGCTTCCACCAGCGCGATCAGTAGCGGCGGGAAAGCGCGCGCCGTTTGCAAGGCTTGCCGCAACGTGTCACCCGTCTCCACCGCCGCGCTGACATCGGTTAACGCTTGTTGCAAGCGGGGCGGACCCGTTTCACTCAGCAAGCGCAGCGCCGTCAACACGTCAATCCCGGCGTGCAACAATGTCGCCCACTGTTGGGTAAAAAGCGCCAAGGTGCGCGCCCCGAGTTTTCGTTGCGAAATTTGTTCCCACGCATTGCCGCGGCGCAAACGAACCACATACCAGGAACGCGCCCGCAGCAACGCCGCCGCGTCGTCTTCAGAAGCGCTTTCAATCCAGCCCGTGCGCCGCAAATGTTGCGCCTCATCCAATGCTATATAGTGGTATCGCTGCATTGCCGCCATTGCTCCTCAAGATCGTCTTTTTCGTCGGCGGAAAGCATTTGCCGCGCGCGTTGCAGCGCCTGCGCAAATGTTTGCGCCTGCACACCGCCCGTTTGTAAATAACCGTTCAATTGCGCCTCTTTGCCGTCACGCACCAAACGTGACAAAGCCGGCGTCCACCACGCGTACGAACGCAATAATACGCGGCGCGCGCCGACCGGAAGCAGACGCTGCGCGACAGCCAGCCGCAATGTCGCAGCGATTTGGTACCGCACTTGCGTTTGCGCCGCCGCGGGGAACGCGTGCACCATCCGCCCGATCATGGCGGGCAGTGTTGCGCTGTGTACGGTAGCCAACACGAGGTGACCGGTCTCCGCCGCCGTCAACGCCGCGTGAATCGTCTCCGGATGACGCAATTCACCGATGACCAACACATCCGGATCCGCTCGTAACGCTTCCCACACGCCGCTCGTGAAATCCGCCACGTCCGTGCCGACAGCGCGTTGACGAATCAGACAACGGCCGGCGGGTAAATATAATTCCGGCGGATCTTCCAGCGTAATCACATGCCGCGAAAACCGTTCATTCATTTGCGCCAAAACATGCAATAACGCCGTCGTTTTGCCGCTGCCGGTCGCGCCGCCGATCAGCACCAAGCCCTCATTTAACGCGGCGGCATCCGCCAAAAGCGCCGGATCGGGATCCGCCGGTAAATCGTCCAAACCGTACAAAATTCGCACGCCGGCGCAAAGTTTGCCACCGGCGAAAAAGAAAGAAAAGCGCAGCGGTCGATTTTCACGGCAAACAATATCAAGATGACGTTCGGAACGCAGGCTGGTTTGCTCATCTGCTGTTAAAAAATGAGCGCACCAGGCATCCCACACCGCTTCGCTGAGGATATCTCCGCTGTTTTCCAGTCGTCCTTCCCGCCGATAATAAATCGGCTCTCCCGGAGTCAGGTGAATATCACTCGCCTGGCGTTGTAACGCCTGAGCCAACCAATCCGCCTGCCAATTAACTCGCAAAAAAAGCCGCCTCCTCTACACCTACCTCGCCTTTCTCGATCATCTCACGAACCTGCTCCGCGAGCGGAAAGCGCGTCAAACTGCCGCACAACGAACGTAACCCGGAAACACCTTCCGGCAACGCCAGTTGATTTTTAATGCGCTCATCCAGCGGCAACATTTCAAAAATACCTGTCCGTCCGGCATAGCCGGTCGCGTGGCATTGCTCGCAACCGCCGCGCGTAAATAAAGCGTTATCGGCACTCTCCTCAACCCATGGCGTAACGCCACGGTAAGGTTGTTTGCACGCGGGACATAAAAGACGCAGCAAACGTTGCGAAATCACCAGCGTCAGCGACGCCGCCACAAGATACGGCGCGATTCCCATTTCCACAAAACGCAACGGTATTTCCGCCGCCGTATTGGCGTGCATCGAGGACAACACCAGGTGACCTGTCAGTGCCGCGCGAATCGCGATTTCCGCCGTTTCACGATCGCGAATTTCGCCAACGGCGATCACATCGGGATCTTGGCGCAAAATACTGCGCAGTCCTTTGGCGAATGTGAGTCCGCTTTGTTCATTCACTTGCACTTGATTCACGCCGGGCAAATGATATTCAATCGGATCTTCAATCGAGACCAAATTGCGCGCGCTGTCATTCAAAAAGGCGAGTGCCGCCGCCAGCGTGGTGCTTTTGCCCGTTCCGGTGGCGCCGGCAACCACGATCAGTCCCGCGCTGCGTCGCAATTCGCGAACCAACAGCGACTGCGCCGCCGGCAACAGGCCGAGCCTTTCCAGTTGCGGCACAAATAGCGGATTACCTAAAATTCTGATCACTATTTTTTCACCATAAAAAACCGGTAACGAAGAAATACGTAAATCATATTTCCTGTTACCGGTTTCAAAAGTGCAACTGCCATCTAAGGGCAATCGTTTTTCCGCCATATTCATATGCGCCAGCGCTTTGATATAATTCGCCACCGAGGGCGCAAAAGTCCCGGGGAGTTGCGTTGTTTCCCAAAGTTTGCCGTGAATGCGAAAACGCACGCGCAGCTCGTTCTCTTGCGGTTCAAAATGCACATCGCTCGCGCCGTCAGCCACTGCTTGCGTCAGTAATGCGTGCACCGCTGTCTTGGGTGTTGCCATCTCCTGCGCCGTCATGTCGTCGCTGCTCCTTTATTCGCAACATAAATTTTCGTCTATTATATTTTTATACTATCTCACGAAAATAAAAAGTCAAGGAGATTTTTCGCTGTAGCGACGCGACCTTTTCCTCGCTGTTTGACGAGCTTAAAAAGACTCCCGCAGTCTTTTTTTCAGTTGCCGGATATGCATTTCAACACCGAGACTCTCACGCACGGCAAAACCTTTTTGAAAACTGCCATATCCAAAGTAATCGGTGAAAATTCAAAATACTCCAGCGAGCACAACCGCTAATCCCGCAATAAAAAAGATCCCGAAAACTCGGGATCTTTTCACGTTACGCGTTTTTCGTGCGTACGCTATGATGCTTTTTGCCGTCATAGTTGCGCCATACCACCCACAACGAGGTCGCGATGCACAGAGACGAATACGCGCCGCTGATGAAACCCACCAGCATGACAAGCGCGAAGTTTTTCGTGGTCTCGCCGCCGAAGAAATACAGCGAGCCGACCGCGAACAAAACCGTCGTCAATGTGTAGAAACTGCGCGTAATACTTTGCTTAATACTGTCATTCGCGAGCGTTTCGTACGAATCCGTTTTGCGATGCGTGCGCAAGTTTTCGCGGACGCGGTCGAAAATAACGACCGATTCGTTCATCGAGTAGCCGATAACCGTCAAAATCGCCGCCAGGAATGACGCGTCAATTTCCAGCTGGAACAATGCGAATGTGCCCAGCACGACTAAGATATCGTGCGTAATCGCGATGATACAGGAAATGCCGATCCGGTATTCAAAACGATAGGAGATGTACGCGATCAACGCGGCGAAAGCGACCAGCAAATTGATCAGCGCGTGTTCAGTCACTTCCGAACCGATGACCGCGCCGACCGATTCGATACGATTCACATCGACATCGCCCAATTTTTGTTGCACATGAGCTACGACCGCATTCGTTTCTTCCGCCGACAGGTTATGCGTGCGAATCATCACATCGTGACCCGATTCGCTGTCGACATTGCCGGAAAGCTGGATCGTGCTGGCGCCGAGACCGTCGTCGGTGACCGCCTCACGCACTTGCGCGACCGTCACGAGCTGCGCGAAATTCAGGTCGATAATCGTGCCGCCGGTGAAATCAATGCCCCAGTTGAAACCGAACATCGCGATCGCGATGATGCAGGGAATGACAAGCAGGGTCGAGAATGTAAACCAAATTTTACGATAGCTGACTACATTCCACTTCCAATTCATTTGGCATAGCCCCCTTTCCGCGCTCCGAAGAGCCAGGGATTATGCACAATGTTGGCGTTGATGAGCATCATCAGCAGCGTTCGACTGACGGTGATCGCCGTGAACATGCTGACGAGCACGCCCAAACCGAGCGTAATCGCGAAACCTTTAATCGTGCCGCTGCCCAAAACGAACAGGATCAGCGCGGTAATCATAACCGTCATATTCGCGTCGAAAATCGTCGCGAACGCGCGTTTGAAACCGGCCTGAATCGCCAGACGCAATACTTTACCGGCCACGATTTCTTCCTTAAAGCGTTCGAAAATCAGAATGTTCGCGTCGACCGCCATACCGATGGAAAGAATGATACCCGCGATGCCCGGTAGGGTCAGTGTCGCATGCAGTAATTTTAAAATCAAAAGCAATAACAAAACATAGACGAGCAACGCCACATTGGCGATAAACCCGTTCACGCGATAAATCAAAAGCATGAAAAGAGTGATCAACGAAAGGCCGATCGCGAAGGCCATGACGCTCTTATCTTTGGAGTCCTGACCGAGCGACGGTCCGACGGTACGAACTTCCATAACGTCGACTTTAACCGGCAACGCGCCGCTGCGCAAAAGAATCGCCAAGTCTTTGGCTTCTTCCAGCGAACGGTTACCGGTGATGACTGCTTTACCGCCTAAGATCGGTTCGTTCACGACCGGATTTGTCAGGACTTCGCCGTCCAATACGATCGCGATATGACGACCGACATTTTGCGTGGTCAGATCGCCGAATTTTTTCGCGCCCTGATCATTAAATTCGATGGCGACTAAAGGTTTATTTCCCTGTCCCAATTCTTCTTTCGCTGTCGCCAGATCTTCACCCGAAAGGCGGACATTGCCGTCCTCGTCTTTGAACTGCAGGATCGCCGTCTTGCCGATCGTTTTGATCGCCTGTTCCGGATCGCGTTCGCCCGGCAGTTCGATGATGATACGACGCGAACCTTCGCGCTGAATGATCGGTTCGGTCAAACCCATTTCATTGATACGACGTTCCATGATCTTGACGACCTGTTCCACGTCCTGATCGGTAACGGCGTGTGCGGGCATATCTTTCGCTTCCAGCACGATATGCGTGCCGCCTTGCAGATCCAAGCCCTGTTTGATCGATCCCGCCAAGTCGCCTACTTTGAAAACAAAGAGGCCGATGATGACAGCGATCGCCAATAAAAATTTTAACAACTCATTGATACGCAAAACTTATTCTCCCTCCCCGCCGGTCACCTCGCGGTGTACCAGGCGGTCTCCGTGACTACCGCATCTACCGTTACGTCGTTCGGCGTAAGCGGAATCTGCGTGACGAGAAAGGCCTCGGTGCAAATACCGAGTGTCTTTGCATTTGTATGTACCAGCCAGCGGTCATAGTAACCGCCGCCCATGCCCAGGCGCGCTCCGTTGCGTGTGAATGCCAAGCCGGGAACCAACACCAAGTCGAATTCCCTCGGATCCATCACCGCGGTGGCGCGCGGTTCGCGAATCTCCCAGCGGTTCAGCGCCAAATCTTCCCATGAAGTCAGCTCGACCGCGTCCATGATGCCGAGCGTGGCCGTGAGTTTCGGCACGGCAACGGTTTTCCCTTGAGCGAGCGCGGCGCTAAGCACCGGATCAATATTGATTTCCTGCGACATCGCCAAATATCCGAAAACAACATTCGCGTCGCGAAACATCGCGGAATCCGTGATGCGCTCGCAAATGGCGCGGCTGACGGAAGCGGGCTCGAAGTGTTGCCGTTGTTCCAAAAGAGGACGGCGCAACGCTTTTTTCTGCGCTTGCGCCGCTGTCATTTCAGGCATCACGGTTGGCCGCTTCCTGCTCTGCTTCGACTTCTTTAGCGACCGGTTCTTCTTTTTCTTCCGATTGGAATTTATGAATCGCCGCTTTGGCTACTTTAATTTCCACTTTCGGAGCGATCTGTAAAAGGACCCATTCATTTTTAATCGCCTTTACAGTACCATACAGTCCGCCGACGGTAATCACCTTGCTGTTGCGACCGAGACGTTCTAAAAACAGCTTACGTTCGGACTTTTCCCGTTTCTGCGGACGATACAGTAAGAAATAAAAAATGGCGATCATCAACAAAAACGGCCATGCGGCATTAATTAACGGCATAAATTGTTGCATATTTGCACCTCCTTAATCGTATCTTATCTTATTTATTTTATCATATTCAAAGGCTCTGCGAAAATCTTACGCGCATCTTTTTCTAGCGTTGCCACTGCGCCCAAAAATCACGCTGAAAATCGCCGAACCGATCTTCCAAAATCGCTTCCCGCAAACCGCGCATGAAACTCTGCAGGAAATGGATATTGTGCACGGAAAGCAGACGGAACGCGAAAATTTCTTCCGCTTTGTACAAGTGGCGAATGTACGCCCGCGTATAATGGCGGCACGCGTAGCAGTCGCATTCTTCGTCCAGCGGTGAAAAATCGCGCTCGAACTGTTTATTTTTAATATTCAGCCGGCCCGTTTTCAACATCGCCATGCCGTTACGCGCGACGCGTGTCGGATAGACGCAGTCGAACATGTCGACGCCGCGCGCCACCCCTTCCACGAGACAATCCGGCGTGCCCACGCCCATCAGGTAGCGCGCCTTATCGCGCGGCATCAGATGCGTCGTGTAGTCCAGCATTTCATACATCAGATCGTGCGGCTCGCCGACGCTTAAACCGCCGATCGCGAAACCGTCAAACGGAAGCGCCGTGATCTCCCGCGCGCTTTGCGACCGCAGGTCGCGATACATGCCGCCCTGAATAATCCCGAACATGCCTTGTGCCGGATGCTCATGCACTTCCAGACAACGATTCGCCCAGCGCGTCGTGCGTTCCGTCGACTGCTTGGCGTACTCGTAGTCCGCCGGATACGGAATGCATTCATCAAAGGCCATCGCGATATCCGCCCCGAGATCCATCTGCGCGCGCGTCGCCACTTCCGGCGACAAAAATTGCTTGGATCCGTCGATATGGGAACGGAAATACACGCCTTCCTCTTTGATCTTGCGCATCGCGCCCAAGCTGAACACCTGGAAGCCGCCGCTGTCGGTGAGCATCGCGCGCGGCCACTTCATAAACTGATGCAGGCCCCCGGCCTCTTTGATCAATTCCGTGCCGGGACGCAAAAACAAATGATACGTGTTGCTTAAAATAATGCCCGCGCCGGTTTCCGCCACTTCCTCCGGCGACGGTCAAAACATTGTCGCCGGAGGAAG
>USPU01000015.1 GCA_900556745.1 uncultured Veillonellaceae bacterium | reverse complement strand
GTTGCAGGAGACGTAGACGATGCGGCTCGGTTGCCAGTCGGCGACGGTCGCGAGCGCTTTTTTATCGCATACAAATTTTATTTCTGCAAGATATTGAAATAACATAACTTTCTATTGTAATGTAGTTAAAGAACAAGCCCTTGCCATACGTGGCGGGGCGTTTTTTTATCAGGTGTATATTGAACAAACCATTTTCATAAAGCCGTCTATCTCTCTTTTTTCTCTCCTCCTGTTTCTGCTGACTGATGAGTTTTTTTCTTTTGTTTTGTAACCGCTTAATTTCTTCTTCTGCCATTAAAATTTTTTCGTCTATGTTTTTCATTTTCTGTTTTCCTCCCTTTCAAATTCTAAGCAACAAAAAAACAGTAAACCTTTCGATCTACTGTTTCTCAAATCTATATTTCCTTATTTGAAGCTATTTTCTATCATTAGTTGCACTTGTCCTAATGGAATATTAAATATTATTCCATAAATAGACATTCCAAGTAATAATATTGCAACAAAAACCCCTATGCCATAAAGACAGCCGTTGCTAACCTTAGCTTTTTTGATTTTAATATTTACAAAACTATATATTAGGAATACTGTAAATATAAAAGCCAAAATATAATTTGGTAACATATACATAATACATTACCGTTTATTTACAAAATTTATTCCAAAAATCCACCCAGCTGTCATGTATTTCTCTTTGGTCAATGTAGACAAAAGTATCTTCATCATACCAATCATGGTTAACTATATCATCAATAGTCTCAGGAACGAAAAAGTTGAAAAATTCTTTCTTGAATGAACTTCCATACTGTAGATAATATGCACCTACCATCTTTGTAAAATTGGTTTTCTTTACATCTTGTGGTTTATACAAAAGTGCTTCTCCAACCTGATTTAAATCAGGGCTCACTTCAAGAAAGACTAAACTTAAATCATTTTCCTTATAGCCCAGTATAAAACTTCTGTACTTATAGGAAACAGTACGAAGTACTGCAAAATTTGCTCCGCCTATATCTTCTGAGTAAGCGTAAACTATTTTATATTCCGAACCATTATCTACTTTATTATCAAAAATTTCTCTCATGCGATTTTTGTTTTCATCGTTTTTTGCTTTATCTAACTCAATCGTTTTCTTGCCTCCAAATAAACCAAACAGTCCCATTCCATCATCTCCTATCTTTTTTAAGTTTTACTTAATATTACAACATTTTGCATGGTTTTTCAAGTAATTTTTTCTTTTACAACTCATAGTTTTACACATATCATCAAACGTATTAAGGGTTGCATAGAACTAGATATTGAAAAAATTGAAAATGTTAATACTAAGCAAGCTATTTTTCATTCTTTCCGTTCCGATTGCACTACCTTTAACAGCTTATCTTGAAATGTATCCTTGCTCTTTTTATCAAAATATATCTCTGTTACAAAGGTCTTCCCAATCGCAAATCAGAGCGCTCCAAATCCATCGGCTGTCTCCTTCCTAGTAAAACCCACACCTACTTCTGGTCTGTGATTGTACCACTTTTCCAGCTGGGATACTACATTCCTCTTTTGTTATTTCAACCGGTATGAGCTTCGTCAGTACGGCGAGACAATAACGCCACCGTTTCGATGTGCGTGGTGTGCGGGAACATGTCGACGGGTTGCACATAGGTGACGGCATAGCCGCGGGTTGCGAGGTACGCCACGTCACGCGCCAGGGTGGTGGGGTTGCAGGAGACGTAGACGATGCGGCTCGGTTGCCAGTCGGCGACGGTCGCGAGCACTTTTTCATCGCAACCGGCACGCGCCGGATCCATGACGATGACCTCGGGTGTGACGCCCTGCGCGGCGAGTTGGGGTAAAATTTCCGCGGTATCGCCGGCGATGAATGACGCGTTTTCCAAACCGTTTAAGCGGGCGTTGTTGCGGGCGTCTTTGACGGCGGGCGCGAATTTTTCTACGCCGATGACGCGCTTCGCCCGGCGCGCGAGAAAGAGCGAGATGGTGCCGGTGCCGCAGTAGGCGTCGATGACGGTTTCTTGCCCAGTCAGCTGCGCCGCTTGCAAGGCGGTTTCATAGAGTACTCGCGTCTGTACGGGGTTCACTTGAAAGAAGGAGCCCGGCGACAAGGCGAAGCGCAAATCGCCGATGATCGCGGCGAGCACTTCATGCCCCCACAAGTGTTTCATGGTTTTATCTAAAATGACGTTGGTGCGTTCTTTTTGAATATTTTGGTAAAGCGATACGAGTTCGGGCACTTCTTCGCGCAAGCGTTCGATCCAACGTTCCTTGTCCGGCAATTCGCGCGTGGCGGTGACGAGGATCGCCATTACTTTGCCGCCCTCGCCGGTGCGGCCGACGACATGCCGCAGTACGCCGGTGCCGGTGCGTTCGTCATAGGGTTCGGTCGAAAGTTCCGCGCGGATTTTGCGCACGGCGGCGAGCAGGCGATTGGTCGCGGGGTCCTGCAAGAGGCAAGTGGTCATATCGACAATATCGTGGCTTTGGCGTTCATAAAAGCCGATCGCGGGGCGACCGTCGCGCAAGCCGACGGGGACTTGAATTTTATTCCGATAATGGAAGGGATCCGCCATGCCGATGACGGGTTCGACGGCGACATCGATGCCGCCGATATGCGTCAGCAAGTGCGCGACGCGCGCGCGTTTCCAGCGCAACTGCGCTTCATAACCCCACGTGACCAGCGGATAGATCCCGACTTGGGGATAGTAACCTTCCGGTGGCGTGACGCGATCGGGTGACGCGGTGATGATTTCGCGCAAATCGCCGACGGCGTATTTCTTTTTCAGTGTGAGGATGGTCGCCCGCACGGTTTCGCCGGGCAAAGCGCCGGCAACGAATACGGTGAATCCTTCATAACGACCGACGCCCTCGCCGTGACTGCCCAGATCATGAATGGTGATCGGGTAGTCGCGACCGAGCGCGACGGGAACAGCGTTTATTTTTTTCATGTTCTCTCGATTCTTTTACATACTCAATTCATGGACAAGCTGGTACAATTCCATATCCAGCTCACGTTTAGTTTGTGATAATTCTGCGTAGGGAACGGCCACGATATTCTGCGCGCGACTGGCGATCAGATGGGCGGTATCGTTTCCTTCCAAGGCGGTGACGGCCGCCGCGCCCAAACGGCCGGCCAAGATGCTGTCATGCGCGCTCGGCGCGCCGCCACGCTGGATATATCCGAGCACGGTGACGGACGGTTCAAAGGCGGTGCGCTCGCTGATGGCTTGCGCCACATCCGCGCCTTTGGCCGCGCCTTCGGCGACAATGACGATGCCGTCATGCTTGCCGTTGTAGCGGCAGGTTTGCAAACGCCCCACAAGGGCGTCCATGCTGACGGGAAGTTCCGGCACGAGTACCGCTTCCGCGCCGCACGCGGCCGCCGCAGTCAATGCCAAATGGCCGCGGGAACGTCCCATGACCTCGATGACGGCAATCCGTTCATGCGAAAAAGCGGTGTCGCGAATGGCGTTCACCGCATGCACGATCGTATTGACGGCGGTATCAAAACCGATGGTGTCTTCCGTTCCCGCCATGTCGTTATCAATGGTCGCGGGTATGGTCACGGTCGGCAAGCCCTGCGCCGATAATGACGCGGCGCCCTGTAACGAGCCGTCGCCGCCGATCACGATCAGGCCGTCGACGTTGATGCGTTCCAAAAAATCAAGCGCCTGTTTTTGGCAGATCGGTTCTTTAAATTCGGGACTGCGCGCGGTGCGCAGCATCGTGCCGCCGCGGTGAATGATGCCGCCGACGGAACGACGAAATAACGGCAGGTAATCTTCTTCCAACAGCCCCGCATAGCCGCGCCGAATGCCGACGACGTTCCAATCTCTATAAATCGCCGCCCGCACGACCGCTCGAAGCGCGGCGTTCATGCCGGGCGCGTCGCCGCCACTGGTCAGAACGGCTACTTTTCTTACCATAACTATACCCCTTTCGTCGCGTTTTATGTCGCTCTTTGCCGCGTCGCGTCAGGAAACGAAACGGCGCCCGATGCAGGTAGCGACGGATCGCATACGCCAAGCGCGTCGGTGTCCGATACGTGGTATTCACCGAGCAGTCGGCGCGTTCGTGCCAACCGTACCAGGCGCGATTCTAGTCGGCGACGCAACCGGCCAAATTATCGTAATCAATGGTCGGGCGTTTGCCCTGCTTGCGAGCTACGCGCTCAATGATGCGAAATGTTTTCGCGTACAACAAAACAACTACGCCATATTCGCGCAGACGTTCAAACATGCCCTCTTCCAACACGAAGTTGCCGCCGACCGCGATGATCGCATGATGGTAGCGGCGCACGCGCTCAATGACCTCGGCTTCCGCCTGTCGCAACGCGTCCGCGCCGAGTGTCGCGCCGAGTTCCGCCAGCGACATGCCGCGTTCACGCTCCAAAAAGCGATCCGTGTCGATGAACTGCCAGCCCAACTCCCGCGCCAGCATCCGCCCGACATGGCTTTTCCCCGTGCCCATAGAGCCGATCAAAACGATATTGCGTTTTTTGATGAGACGGTTTTGACGTTCTTCTCGCATGATCTCCCTCTTTGTTTTTATTATAACAAATTCTCAGATAAAACAATGCGGAAGAGATCGGGAGCGAGCTCGGCTTTTCAAACGGTCGGGAATCCATACTGTCGATAATTTTTTTATTTTGCGACGCCGGAAAAACAAAAGTTTTACACAATAAAAAAGAAGCCGCTCGCGCGACTTCTTTTCTTTATTCATTATTTAGTTTCGCTTTTCATCGCCGGATCATATTCATGCGATACATGCGCTTCGCTATCCAATTTGGCTTGGTGCGCCGCGTAGAGTTTCTGCGCGTCCTCATCGACACGGCCCGTGCGTTTATCTTCTTCACGGTTCCAGTAAATGGAATCCATCAGGTCGAAACGTTCCGAAACGAAACCGTAGAGCGTCCAACCGAAGAAGGTAACGAGCGAACCGTAAGTCATCGAGTCGAAGCCCGAAGAATACAGCGCATAGAAGCTGTACAACGAACCAAGGAGCGCGATGAAGGTGGTCGTTCCGCTGTAATGACCCGCCGCTTTCTGAATAACGACCAGAGCCGCCATCGAGAGCAGGTACGGGATGATGTTCGTAACAACCGCCAAGTTAACCAGCGTTTCAAACTGTTCATACAGCGCGTCGCTGATCGTCATTAACGACAGGAGCGACTGAATGACGGTGATCGTGATCATGCCGACGATCGGTGCGCCATAGGAAGTAACTTTGCTGAACAGTTTCGGGAAGTAGCCTTCGTCCGACGAGGTTTTGAATACCTGAGCGATCGTGAACTGCCAACCCAAGAGCGAACCGAAACAAGACATTACCATGAGACCCATGACGATTTTACCTACTGTCGGGGTGAACATCGTCGCGAATGCCAAGCCGAACGGCGCCGAAGACATCGCAAGTTCCGCGTTCGGAACGATACCGGCCATAACGTTGGTGGACAAGATGTAAATGATAGCTGCGCCCAACGTACCGCCTAAGCAAGCGATTGGCACGTTCTTTTCCGGGTTTTCAACGGCTTCGGAGTTGGCGCTTGCCGATTCCATGCCGAGGAAGGCCCACAATGTCATCGCGATCGACTGTGTTAAACCATCAAAGAATTGCACGTTGTGCGGGTTCCAAGCTTCCGTATAGGTCGACGGGTTGAACCAGAACCAACCGAGAACGGAAATGCCGAGTACCGGGATAATAACGCCCCAAACGGTAACCGAAGAAACTCGCCCGGTGTATTTCGCACCGCCGAAGTTCATGACTGTCGCCAACCAAAGTGTTGCGATCGTCCACATGCCAACGGCTACGGAAGACAACTGCACTTCCATAAATTCCTGCGCGTAACCAACGGCCGAAATCGCAATCGCGATGTTGGCAATCAAGAGCGATACACCGTAAGTGTAGTTCGCCATAAAGGAACCGGCTTTGCCGAACGTATATTCAGCGTAGCCGCCCATACCGCCGCCACGGCGGGTGTACATACCACATTTAGCAAACGCATACGCCAAGCACATCGAACCGACCGCTGTCACGACCCAGCTCAAAATGGACATGGTGCCTACTTGCGCAAGCTTGGTCGGTAACATAATAATACCGGACCCCATCATGTTGACAGCTGTCAAAATTGTCAGCTGGACAACGCTCATCTTATTTTGTGAGCCATCTGCCATTATAAAAACACTCTCCTCAATACCCGCCTTCCATTACGGTGTGCCGAGTCCGCCCGGCACACCGTGTCTGAAAGCAGGTGTTACAAATACAATCGAATTACGCTTTCGCGAATTCTTCTTCGTATTCTTTCTTCAATACATAACCGTAAGCACGTTTCTTACCGTCTTCGGTTTCCAGGTATACGCCCTGGATTTCCGGCGCGAAGCCCGGCAACTGGTTGATGCCTTCGTTCAGCGCGAGGAAGTATTTCTGCGCGGTAGCGCTCCAGCGTTCACCCGGAACGACCGTCAGAACTCCCGGCGGGTACGGCAACGCACCTTCAAGGGCGATGCGGCCTTCGATTTCGTCAACCGGTACCAATTCACCATGGTTGCGAACGAATTCGAGGTTCGCTTTATACGGCGTATTGACATATTCCGGGAAGTAGTCTTTCAGGAACAAACGTTTCTGCAGTTCTTTCACGTTACGTTCTTTGTAGAAGTCCTGCATTTCCTGGCAGAGACGACGAATCGTGTAACCTTTGTATTTGTCGATATTGTTGTAGTAGATGGTCGGCAATACATCCTGCATCGGCGCATCTTCTTCGATCAAGCGTTCGAAGCGAGCGATTTGCGCTACGAGGTTCTGCATTTTGGTCTGCGTTTCCGCCGGCGTCAAGAGGAACAGAATCGAGTTCAAGTCGCATTTTTCCGGAATGATGTTGTTTTCACGGAGGTAGTTCGCGAGAATGTTGGCATGAATACCGAAGTCTTCATAGGTGCCGTCTTCCGCGTTAATACCCGGCGTGGTCAACTGCAGTTTCATCGGATCGACGAAGTACTGGCCTTTGCCGTAACCGTCGAAGGAGTGCCAACGTTCCCCCGGAACGAAACGGAAGTAGTCCAGGTTGTTCGCCATGTCTTCGGTGTCGCCGTCTTCCCACGGTTTGCCGTTGACTGTCGGCGGAACGAACGGTTTGATCATTTTGCAGCTGCGTAAAATCGCTTTACGGGTTTCGATACCGAGTTTAACGGCTTCGACCCAAAGACGTTTGCCTGCTTCGCCGTCAGCCATTTTCGCGTTGACGTCCAAGGACGCGAACATCGGATAGAACGGCGAGGTCGAGGCGTGCATCATGAACGCGTTGTTCAAGCGTTTATGCGGGCAGTAACGATCCTGACCTTTGATATGGCTGTCTTTTTTGTGGATCTGCGAGGTCTGCGAGAAGCCGGCCTGTTGTTTGTGGACAGATTGGGTTACGAAGATACCCGGATCATCCGGACCGAGTTCCAAGAGCATCGGACTGCAGTCGCGCATCATCGGAATGAACTGTTCATAACCTACCCAAGCGGAGTCAAAGAGAATGTAGTCGCAGAGGGGACCGATCTTTTCAATGACCTGTTTCGCGTTGTAGATCGTGCCGTCATAGGTGCCGAGCTGGATCACCGCCAGACGGAACGGGCGTGTTTCTTTCGCTTTTTTCGGGTCCATTTCGGCAGCGAGTTCGCGGAGTTTCTTTTCATCGAAGCAGCCTTCCAGAATACCGCCGATGAAACCGAACGGGTTACGAGCGGTTTCCAGGTATACCGGAGTCGCGCCGGCCTGAACCAAAGCGCCGTGGTTAATCGATTTGTGGTTGTTGCGGTCATAGAGAACCAAGTCGCCGGGGGCGAGCAAAGCGTTCAATACGACTTTATTGGAGGACGACGTACCGTTCAAAACGAAGTACGTTTTGTCCGCATTGTAGACCTGCGCTGCGTGCTGCTGCGCATCCAAAGCCGGACCTTCATGAATCAAGAGGTCGCCCAACTTAACGTCGGCGTTGCAAAGGTCGGCGCGGAATACGTTTTCGCCAAAGAAATCAAAGAAAGCACGGCCTGCGGGCATTTTACGGTAGAACATACCACCCTGATGGCCCGGGCAGTCAAACTGCGATTTGCCGGCTGCCACATAGTCAGCCAACGAACGGAAGAAAGGCGGTAATACGTCTTCTTCGTACGCCGCTGCAGCCTGTTCAACCTGGCGGCTGTAGTAACCGCGTTTGGTGTCCGTGTTCGCCGCGTCGATGACATGGTCAATTTGGCCCATGTATTGTAAGTCGAGCGCTTTTCCTTCCGTCAATACGGCGATCACCGGAATATTGAATCCCGTTTCTTTCACTTTGTCGAGGTAGTCCATTTCCTGATCCGTAATAACGGCTACCGCAACATCAGTGAAGTCCGTATTGTCGAGACAAACTTTTTCCCGGCCGATCGCCAAGTCAAAGTATTGTTCTGCGAGCGGACTGTAACCCACTTTCAGATGCTTCATTATTAAGACCTCCCAGTCTTCTTACTTAGACAATAAATGTCATAGCCACAAAAAAACGGCATTAGCACAACGATGATGTACATCAGCCTGCCGAACCGGTTTCCCCGCTCGGCGATTTGCATTCACCCGGCAGATCGTCGAGCGATTCTGTCCCGGCTCATTATTCAATTCTGACCACCTAAGGTGCATAAAAAAACATCGTTACGTGCCACACGGGTGTTTGCGGCTTTCACCCGTTGTTCAACATCATTATATTCCTCCGATTCAAAGGCTGTCAATTTCATAATATTCATAGATTTTCACCCAAAACAGATCGGTCAGATTTATTTTGGTTTTAAATGAAATGTTTATTGATAATTTTTAAATTTTGCAAACAACCTCAACAATTATTTTATAATCTTCAAAACATCTCTTATACAAGTCTTATACAAGGTTCGGCGGGTATTTTTCAGCGGATGTATTAAAAATCACAAAAAACATTTTTAATATATCTATATGTTTTTATAATTTTATTTTTACATTCCCGATCTTTCCATTATGCATTTTATGCATAATAAATCTTATATTTTTATTAATTTATGATTAACTTATATATTTTTACTATACATAATTTGTTTCTGCGCTAAAAAAGAGACCCCGCAGGGTCTCTTTTTTGGTTATATCGCTTTTATTTTTCTTCGTTTTCCGCTGCTTCGTCCGCTTTGTCACCGTGTCCGGCGCGTCCCTCTTCCGGACGCATCAGCGGGAACAGAATGACATCGCGAATGGATGCGGCATCCGTCAGGAACATAATCATGCGATCAATCCCGATACCCAAACCGCCAGTCGGCGGTAAGCCATATTCCAATGCGGTGACGAAGTCTTCGTCCATCTGATGGGCTTCGTCATCGCCCATTTCGAATTCACGCATTTGCTGCTCAAAGCGTCCGCGCTGATCGATCGGGTCATTCAATTCGGAGTAACCGTTGGCGAGTTCGCGACCGAAGATAAAAGCTTCAAAGCGGTCGGTAATCGACGGGTTTTCTTTATTTTGTTTCGCGAGCGGCGAGATTTCCAGCGGGTGACCGAAAATAAAGGTCGGCTGAATCAGTTTTTCTTCCGCCACTTCTTCAAAGCACGCGTTCAGGATCTTGCCGATGCCGTCATGTTCCGTGTATTCCGCACCGAGGCGATCCGCGATCGCGCGCGCTTCTTCAATTGTTTCTACCTGGTCGAAGTCTTCACCCGAGAATTTCTTGACCGCTTCCGGCATGGTCATGCGGTTCCACGGCGGGGTGAGATCGATTTCCGTCCCCTGATAGTTAATTTTCATCGTGCCGAGTACCTTCTGCGCGCAGTAGGAAACGATTTGTTCCGTCTGGTAGATGGCGTCTTCAAAGTTGCCGTACGCCTGGTACGTTTCCAGCATCGTGAATTCCGGGTTGTGACGGTTGTCGATACCTTCGTTGCGGAAGTTGCGGTTGATTTCAAAGACGCGTTCGAAACCGCCGACAACCAATCTCTTCAGGTACAATTCCGGCGAGATCCGCATGTACACATCCATGTTATGCGCGTTGTGGTGCGTGATGAACGGACGCGCGGCGGCGCCGCCGTAGATCGTCTGCATCATCGGCGTTTCGACTTCCATGAAACCGTGATCGGTGAGCCATTCGCGAATACAATTGATAATCTGCGAACGCTTTTTGAAAGTGTCACGCACTTGCGGGTTCATGATCAGGTCGACATAACGTTGACGGTAACGGATTTCCGGATCCTTCAAGCCCTGCCATTTGTTCGGCAACGGGCGCAGACCTTTGGAAAGCAAGGTCAGTTTTTCCACGCGCACGGTGATTTCACCCTTGTGCGTTTTGAAGACCTTGCCATTAATTCCGACGATATCACCGATATCCAGCAATTGAAACAGTTGGTATTCGAGCTCGGATACTTCATCCTGGCGTAAGTAGACTTGAATGTCGCCCGTGAAGTCGCGCAGATTCAGGAACGCCGTTTTGCCGTGATCGCGGAGCGCCATGATACGACCGGCAATCGCGACTTCCTGTTCTTCCAGTTCCGCAAATTCGTCAATGATCTGCTGATTATGATGCGTCCAGTCAAATTTCTGACCAAACGGCGTCACTCCTAAATCGTAAATCTTTTGCAGCTTTTCACGGCGGATCTGCATCTGCTCCGATTCGCCTTCGCGCAGTTGTTCTAGTTCGGAACCATGTTCGTGTTGTGCGTTATCCATGTTATTCTCTCCCTTTAAGTCGACATAGCCGTTATGAATTTTCTTTGTATGTGCAGAAAAGTATTTTACCGACGAAACGTCGGTTTGGCATCTGTCGCCTTACGCGGCAGGATCACACGGCGTGCCGGCGCTAATGGCTGCACGCAATGTAAGTATACCGCGCCGAATTGCCCTTCCATACCGGACCCCCCAATGGTTGTCAATTTAATTTATTAACAAGAATTATAGCAAACCGTTTTTCGAGTGTCAACCCTCCGCAGACATCTCGGAACGTGGGAAATCAGGTTGGTAGTCCTTCCTCGCCTTGAGATAATCAAGAAATTGACGCATAACTTTCGGGTTCTCCGACCCTTTTTGCGTATAGACGTAATGCTCCGCTCGCAGGTACTTGCTACGCAACGGAACCGCCGTAACGTAGGGCGCCAGCCACGGCGACACGTCGCCCGCGATGACCGCGATCCGATGGCAACGCAAGGCCACATCGACCACCGTCGCCGTCGATGTGCAGCGTATCCCAACGGGAATTTCGACATGTTCTTCACGACAGCCGCGGAAAAATCCGTCTTCCAATTCCGTCGCCAAGCAAATCGGATCCTTGGTCAACGACGCCATCCGCACGTGTTGTTTATCTTTCAGTAGCGGATGATCCTTTTCCCCGATCGCGTAAATCGGTCTCGTAAAAGCACCTTCCAATGTATACATAAACGCCTGCGACGCGGCGAACGGTGTCATGATGCAATGAATTTCACCGCGTTCCAAGTGCTCGGCGAGCGTAGCGAGATCGTTGACCATGATGCGCCAACGACGATCCGGGTGTTGTTCCACAAAGTCGGTGACATACTCCCCCACGGCCATGGAAAGATCCGGCACCGTGCCGATCGCGACCGTTTCCAATTCATTGAAAGCGACCATTTTCAGGTCGGTCCGCAGTACATCCGTCGCATTCAAAATATGGCGCATCCGCCGATATAAAAGTTCACCGGCGGCCGTCAACTCCAAGTGACGACTGCCCTGTCTCGTTTTAATCAGTTGAACGCCGTAATACGACTCCAGTCTTTTAATTTGCGCTGACAAGGCCGGCTGCGCGATATTCAAACGTCGCGCGGCTTCACTTACGGTATAGGATTCCGCCACAATAACAAAGTTGCGATAAAAATCCAGATTCATCGTAATCCCCCAATGCAAGAACAAGGTGGAGGTATCCTCCACCTGTTCGAATAGCTTGTTATCTCACGATGTAATTGTATCGAAATTGCTGGTTTTAAACAAGACAACCGCTAGATGATGAATTACACTTGAGTTGCCGTCATTTTTTCTTTCGTTTGACCAACTTCGAATCGCTTGGCGACAAAGCCATAAAATGCCCAGCCTAAGAAGGTGACCAGACCGCCGTAAGCCAGAGCGAATTCGCCGCAGGCATACAGGGCGTAGAAGCTGTACGCGGTAGCAATGAGGTTAACCACGTACGTGGTCATCTGTTTTTGTTTCGACACGCCCGCTTTATGCAAAATAACCGGCAAGGCGGCCATCGAAAGCACATACGGAACGAGATTGGTGACGACCGCGAGATCGACGATCGCGCTGAACTGTTCCATCAGACTCGGGGAAATCGTCGTAAACGCGATGACGGTTTCGATAATCGTCATGATGATCATGCCCGCGACCGGCGCATTGGCGCGCGTGACTTTCGAGAAAACATGCGGGAAGTAGCCGACGTCCGCCGACGACTTCAATACCTGCGCGGTCGTGAACTGCCAGCCCAAAAGCGAACCGATGCAGGCGAGCGACATCAGACCCATGACGATCTTGCCGACGATCGGACTGAACATATGCGCAAAGACAAAACCGAACGGTGCGTTGGAAGCAGCCAACTGATCAACCGGCACTATCCCCGCCATCACATTGGTCGAGGCAATGTAGACGATCGCTGCTCCCAGCGTGCCGCCCAACACCGCAATCGGTACGTTCTTTTCCGGATTTTCCACCGCGTCGCTGTTGGCGCATGCGGATTCCAAACCCAAGAACGACCAGAGGGTTAGCGTAATCGACTCGCTGACTCCTTCCATAAAAGGCAGTCCGTGCGGGTTCCATGAGTTGATATAGAGCGTCGGGTCAAACCAGAACCAGCCGATCAGACTGATGCCGACGACCGGAATAATTACGCCCCAAACGGTAACGGAACCGATTTTGCCGGTAATGCCGGCGCCACCGAAATTCAGTACTGCCGTCACCCAAAGCGTCGCGATCGCTGCAATCCCAACGCCCAAGGCAGACAGTTTCATATCCATAAATTCCGTGCCGTAGCCGACCGCGGAAATCGCAATCGCGACGTTGGCGATAATCAATGAAAACGAATACGTATAGTTGCAAATAAAATTGCCGGCCTTGCCGAACGCGTTGTCAGCGTAGCCGCCCATGCCGCCCTGTTCTCTGCTGAACATGCTACATTGGGCAAAACAGTAAGCCAAACACATCGACCCTACCGCCGTCACCAGCCAGGAGAGGATCGACATCGTACCAACGGACGCCAGCTTGGCGGGCAACATGATGATGCCGGAGCCCATCATGTTAACCGCCGTAATAATAGTCAGCTGAACGACGCCCATTTTTTTTGTTTCTTGTGACATAGTGATCGCATCCTTTTAGATATCACCGCCACTCGGGCGATTATTTTTTTGTCTTTTTCGCGGCCGTTTTACTATCCGCGTTTTGAATGACGCTTTCGTCTTTCAAAACATACGCTACCGCGCGTGTTTTACCGTCGATTTCAGCGAAGTGCACGCCCTGAATTTCACCGGCAAATCCCGGTAACAGATTGATCGTATCTTCCAAGGCACGGAAATATTCGATGACGGTATCGCCCCAGCGTTCGCCCGGATCAATCGTGATGATTCCCGGCGGGTACGGCAACGCGCCTTCCAAAGCTACGCGGCCTTTGATCTTATCGAGGGTCACTTTTTCCCAGTTGCCCGCGACGAATTCATAGTTCGCGTCTTTCGCGCTCATCGCGACTTCCGGCAGGTATTCTTTGCGGAACAAACGTTTCTGCAGAATGTTGACGCGGCGCGATTTGTAGAACTCGTGCATTTCCTGGCAGAGTTGTCGAATGGTGTAGCCTTTGTAACGGGCTTCGTTTTGTTTATAAATCTTCGGCAATACCTGCGAAAGCGGCAGATCTTCGTCCAGACAGGTTTCAAACCGCACGAGGAGTGAAATCAGGTTCTGCATCTTCGTATAGGTTTCCGCCGGCGTAAGCAGGAAGAGAATCGAGTTCAAATCGCTCTTTTCCGGTGTCATGCCGTGTTCGCGCAGGTAGTTCGAAAGCAATCCCGCCGGAATACCGAAGTCTTCATATTCCCACGTTTTTTTATTGATGCCCGGCGTATAGAGGAGCAACTTGCACGGATCAATGACGTACTGATTTTCACCGTACGCTTCAAAGCCGTGCCAGCTGTCTTTCGGGTTCATGCGGAAGAAGCGGACGTCATTGGCGATGGTATCGGTGTCGTAATCTTTCCACGCTTTGCCGTCAATTGTTTCCGGAATGAACGGCTTGAAATAGTGACAGTTTTTGATGATTTCTTTGCGGATATCAATGCCGAGTTTAACGGTATCGGCCCACAATTTGCGGCCCGCTTTGCCTTCGTGGATCTTCGCGTTGACGTCCAGCGAGGCGAAAATCGCGTAGAACGGCGAGGTCGACGCGTGCAACATAAATGCGTTGTTGAAGCAGTCGTCGTTGCAGTACCGCGGCTGATCTTTAATGTGACTGTCTTTTTTATGAATTTGGGAGGCCTGCGAGAAGCCGGCGAGCTGTTTATGTACCGACTGCGTGACCAGGACGCCCGGATCATCCGGTCCGAGTTCCAAAAGCAGCGGGCTGCAGTCGCGCAACATCGGAATAAATTGTTCATAACCGACCCAAGCGGAGTCGAAAAGAATGTAGTCGCACAGGTGACCGATGCGGTCGATGACCTGACGCGCGTTATAAATCGTGCCGTCATAGGTGCCGAGCTGGATCAACGCCAAACGGAACGGGCGTTTCGCCTTGGCTTTTTCCGGATCGACTTTGGCGATTTCCGCGCGCAGATAGTCTTCTTCAAAGCAATGTTCATCCACGCCGCCGATAAAGCCGAACGGGTTGCGTCCGGTTTCCAAATAAACCGGTTTCGCGCCGACCTGTACCAACGCGCCGTGGTGCACGGATTTGTGGTTGTTACGGTCGAACAATACGACATCGCCCGGATGCAAGAGCGCGTTGATGACGACTTTATTGGCCGTCGACGTGCCGTTCATGACGAAGTAAGTCGTGTCGGCGTTAAATACTTTCGCCGCGTGTTTTTCCGCTTCCGCCGGCGCCCCTTCGTGAATCAGAAGATCGCCCATGCGTACGTCGGACGAGCTCATATCGGAGCGAAACATATTTTCACCGAACCAGTCGTAAAGGGCACGTCCGGCCGGATGTTTACGGAAGAACTGACCGCCATGGTGCCCCGGCGTCGCCAGCGTCATGTTACCGCTTCCCACATATTCGGTCATTTCACGGAAGAACGGGGGTAAAACTTCTTTTTCATAATCTTTGGCCGCCTGTTCGATCTGACGTCCGAACAGGTCGCGATCAAATTCGTTGACGTCCATAACGTGAACGCCGGCCGCCAGGAGATCCAGCGGAATTTGAG
>USPU01000014.1 GCA_900556745.1 uncultured Veillonellaceae bacterium | reverse complement strand
CCACCGTGCCGCCCACATGCGCATTGGCCGCGACCGGCCCGTAAAGAGGCACATCGGCAAGCGTCGTCACTTCCGCGCCCGTCGTCGCCAAATGCAGATCCAGCGCCGGATCGTCATTAAGTAATATCGTACCATTAGCCGTCAGCGGTTGTCCGTTCACTTGCGCCTGCGCATCGGCAAAGGACAGGCGATTCGTCGCCAGACGCACAACGGCCTTGGCGTCGGTGACGTTATACCGGTCGTATTGCAACGCGCCGGCGCGCAATTCCGTAGTGCCGTCATAGCGTAAACCGGTAGAATCGGCGCTGACGTTCAAATCCGTGTTGTGAATCTCACCCGCCTGCAGCGCGATGTCCGGCGCCGCGTCGCGCAGCACGTAATTCGCGAGCGTGATCGGCAAACGTTTCGCCGTCACGTGTGCGTTAAAGTCGTCCGCCGAAGTATAGTTTCCGTTCAGCGTGACAGGTTCGTTATTATATAAAAATTTCGCTCTGCCGGTAACGGTCGGGTAATCATTTAAATCCATCCCGCACGTGACATCGGTCAGATCGATAGTGGGATCGTGTAAAAATTCCAAATGCGCCAAACCGCGATTAATCATGATTTTGGCGCGCAAAGAGAACTCCGTCTGCGTTTCCTGCGGACGGATCAAATGGGCAATATTCCAGGAACGGTCCGATTCTTCCCGCAACCAAACTTCCGGCTGTTCGATCGTAATGCCGTCAATGACGCCTAAAGAGGCGCGCTTACCCATGGCATATTCGAGCGCCCGCCACAGATTCCAGCTGACTTCGATATCCGGAATGCGCGCTACCGTCATTCCCTTGGCATCGGTCACCGTCGCATTTTTCACATGCGCGTCCCAAGCCCAGTCTATATCCAGTTTGTCGTAACGGACTGTACCGTTGACGGTTGTCGCCAAGGCCTCGTCCACGAGAGCCGGCGCTTGCTCGAGTACTGTCGGTTTCACATAAAACTCGAACGCGCCCGCTCCGATGGCGAGTGCCGTTGCCCCCGCCAATAGCAAACGTCGCACGGACATGCCTCCTCGCTAGTGTCCATGTATTGTTTTACAAAAATTATTTTTCCGTCTCTTGTTTATGCGTCACCAGGATCGCTTCATCATTGCTCAGCGTAATCGGTTCGACCGGTGCAATTACATTCCCTTTTTCATCGTAACGTACGACGGCCGGTACGCCCATCGCCTGTTCCAAACGAGCGAGGCCCGTATTGTAATCATACAACGCGGTGATGTAATTCGTGCGCGCCTGATCCAACGCGAGTTGTGCATCCAGGACATCCAAGTTGATGCCGACGCCGGCACGGTAACGGATGCGCGCGATCTTGTACGCTTCCCGCGCCTGCTCTACCGCCTGCGCGGTGGATTGAATCCGTTCTTCCGCGCTGCCGATATTCAAGTAGGCCTGCGTCACATCCAATTCGATTTGGCCGCGCGCCTGCAAGTACGTTTCTTCCGCCGCGGCGAGATCCGCTTTAGCGCCTTTTACTTTTCCTATAGTGGCGCCGCCGTCATAGAGCGGCCAGCTCACGCCGCCGGCGACTTTCCAGTCTTCATTTTCAAAGCCCGGGAAATCTTTGTCCTGCCAGCTCATGTTCGCCGTCAGCGCGACAGTCGGTTTATTGCCGGCTTTCGCGACATTTAATTTTTCTTCACTGGCTTTGACATTCAACGCCGCCTGTTGTAATTCCCAACGATGCGCCAGCGCATAGTCGATGGCCTGCGCCCGCTGAATCGTAATCGCGCGATGCGGCAATTCATTAGTGTCCGGTACGACTGTCGTGACCGTCGGCAGACGCAAAAGATTGCTCATGTTGGCGCGCGCGAGTTGCACGGCGTTTTGCGCTTTAATTTGTTTTTCCCGCGCCTGCGCTAAAGCGACTTCGGACGAAAGCACGTCGATCCGCGCCACGACGCCCGCGTTATAAATCTGCGTAACGTTTTTGACGTGTTCCGTCAGATTTTCCACGGCGGTGTTGGCGATGTCGGCAAAATGCTGCGCTTCCATCAACTGATAGTAACCTTGCGTGACTTTGTATTTCAAATCCGCTTCTTCTTTATAGATGCCCCATTCCGCCGCATCACGGCCGTAACGCGCCGCCGCTACCGCGCTTTCGACACGACCGCCCGTCCAAATCGGCCAGGTGACCGAAAGCGTGTTTTGAAAACCGCGATCCTGCGCAAACGTCATCGGTACCGTTTGCGTTGTGAGACCTTTATACAAGTCGGTTTTTTTCAGATCTTCGAGCGTCAGATTGGCCCCCGGATTCACCTGCTGCAACGCGTTCAACATCGTCTGCGCGGTCGCGTCGACTTTAGCGGCATGTTCCGGTCCGAGCGGACGCGGCACGGCGACCGTCTGGCTTTTTTCTTTAAATTTCGACGCACCGAACTGGAAATCAAAACTCGGATTCTTTTTCGCCGCTATTTCGCTGACGGCCGCATTAGCCGCCTGCCATTTCGCTTCCGCGATATGCACAGCATAATGATTGACCACGGCAATCTGCACCGCTTCCGATAAAGACAGTTCCAGTGTCTGCGGCGCCAGCTCTTCGTTCGGATCGACAAGCGACGGAACGTTTTCCCGTTGCAACGCATCAGTCGTATTGACGATCTTCGTCGTCGCCAAAAGCGGGTTATCCGCCGCGAATACCGATCCTTGTCCGACTAAAGCGACAGCCGCGAGTACCGCGGCAATTTTTACATAGTTCATATTGATCTCCTCTTAACTCTCTACACTCTTAAAAGGTATGGTTGACACCGAAATAGTAACCGCCGTTGGGCGCGCTTTCCGGGAAAATCGACTGGGCGACTGCCGACCAGTCTTCCGCTACCGGCCAACGCGCGCGCAACCGGTATTCGGAATCTTCCAAATTATACGCATCGACCGTGAGCAGGCCTTTGCCGATCTCATAATCCGCCCCCGCTCCGACCTCGCCGCGAATCAAACCGGCCCGCAACGACCAACGGCCGTTGTGCTTACCGTATTGCAAGTTGGCCAGCGTACCTTTACCGATATCTTCCGCGCCGATCAGTCCGAACGCATTTTCATTACCGATGCGCCAATTGGCGTTCAGTGTGGTTTTATGCTTATCCGTATTATATAACATCTCGACTTCGCCGGGCATGGTGAGCGACGACCGTTGGATTCCGCCGATGCGACTGGAAATCTGCCGCGCGTTTTCACTCGTCACGCGAAAGTTTTCCGCTGTCGCCCGCAAATCGTCGGTTAATTTACCGTCGGCATCCAAGCGCGCGAGCAGTAAATTCACATCGTCGGTCATTTGCTGCAGCGAAGATGTCAGCACGATCATCCGCGCCGTCATGTCATTGGCGTTGGCCACCGTGGCGCGCAACTGCTCTTGCATGACGGGGTCGCCGATCACTTTGTTGACACTGTCCATCGCTTCCTGCGTCTTGGCCAGCAAGCGGTTGGTTTCCCGCATGATCGCATCAATGCCGCCGGGCATGCCGCCTGTGATCGTGTCACCCGGTTGCAGCGTGCCGTTTTTCAAATCGCCGGGCGTAATGCGAATAAATTTTTCGCCCATCACGCCGTCCGCTTCGACCGCGAAATAGGAATCTTTTGGGATCGAAATGCCGTCGTAAATGCGCAACCGCACTTTCGCGCCGTTCGGCAGTGACGACACCTCTTCGACTTTTCCGACTTCCACGCCGGAATAGCGCACCTGATTGCCCTGCGCCAAACCGTTCACTTCCGGAAAAATGCCATAGACGTCGTAGCCTTTTTTGCCGAAAAATACAAAGTTTGAAAGTTGTGCCAAGACGATCGCCGTCGCGATCAGCCCCGCTAAGGTAAACGCTCCGACCTTGGCCTCTGTTGACCACTTCATGGACGCCGCTCCTCCTCATCCAATTCGCTCTTGCCCTGTAAAAAATTCTGTACGAGCGGAT
This sequence comes from uncultured Veillonellaceae bacterium, assembly GCA_900556745.1. Lineage (GTDB taxonomy): Bacteria > Bacillota > Negativicutes > Veillonellales > Negativicoccaceae > Negativicoccus. The sequence goes on along the minus strand of USPU01000014.1, from coordinate 11,860 downwards.
TGTCCGATTGCCAAAATGTATCGGCCGGAGCATCCGCAATAAAACGCCCCTGATGTAAAAACGCGAGACGATCGGCGACGGTTCGGGCCGAATCGAGTTCATGCGTAACGACCACGCCGCTCGTGCCGTATTGATGCTGCGCGCGGCGGATCAGACGATCGACCGTCGCCGCGCTGATCGGATCGAGCCCCGCCGTCGGTTCGTCATATAAAACGACTTTCGGTTCGGTCGCCAGCGCGCGCGCCAACGCGACGCGTTTTTTCATACCGCCGGACAACTGCTGCGGCAACGCATCTTGCCACTCCGCGAGTCCCACCAGTTGCAAGCGTTCGCGCACATGCGCTGTGATTTCATCTTTGCTCAATTCATTTTGCCGCACCAGACCGAAGGCGACATTTTCACCGACGGTCATGGAATCAAACAACGCGGAATATTGGAATACATAGCCCATGTGACGGCGCACTTCATTCCATTGCCGTTCGCTGTAATCCGTCACATCGACCCCGTCGATCAAAACGCGTCCCGAAGTCGGTTTGATCAAACCGATGAGGACGCGGAGAATCGTCGATTTGCCCGAGCCGGATGCGCCCAAAATAACGAGCGTTTCGCCCGCCGCCACGGCCAGATCCACGCCGCGCAGGATTTCGCGTTCGCCGAAGCGCACCGTCACGTCCTGTAATTCAATCATCTTCGCCTCTTAAAACAAAATGCTCGACAACAAATAGTTGACGGCAAAAATCATCATAATGGAATACATTACGGTTTCGGTCGCCGCTTTACCGACGCCTTCCGCGCCGGCGGTCGCGAGCATGCCGCGGCTGCAGCCAACGATCGCGACAATCATCCCGAAGACGACCGCCTTAATCATGCCGAGATAGACATCGCTCGGCGTGACAAACATCTCAATCGAACGCCAAAACGTGTAAGCGGAAATACCGTTATTCAATGTGCAGACCAAAACGCCGCCGAAGGTGCCGATGATCAGTCCCAAGACATTTAAAAGCGGCAGCATGATCATGCATGCCGCCATGCGCGGCACCACGAGGTAGCTGATCGGATCGGTCGCCAGCACGCGCAAAGCGTCGATCTGCTCGGTGACTTTCATCGTGCCGATCTCGGCCGTGATCGCCGCACCGCCGCGGCCCGCTAAGACGACGCCGCATAATACCGGCCCCAATTCGCGGCCCATCCCGAGCGAGACGATCGCGCCGATGGAAAATTGCGCGCCGAAACGCGACAGTTCGGTGGCGATCTGCAAGGTCAGCACCATGCCGGTGAAAAGCAGCGTCAGCGCGACAATCGGAAAGGAGCCGACGCCCAGCAACGCCATCTGTTTCGTCGTTTGACGCACATTGAGCGAAGTAATGCGCTGCCATGCCGCGATCAATAATTGAACGGCGGCGCCGATCTGCGCCAAAACATATATCGTTGAACGTCCGAGCGAGGTCAGAATTTCGTTCACAACGCGCTTCCTCCTAAAGACACTATTATGATTTATTTTAGCACATTTAACGCCCCGACGTCCCCGTATAAAGCGCACTTTTCATTTTTCAGGCCGGCGCGCCAGCCGTTTTTTCGAAATTTTAAAAGCAGCTGTGTAATAACAGCTGCTTTTGTACTATTTTGTCCCCGTTTCAGGAGATTAACGAAACGCCGCAATGAGATCGGTAAACGTTTTTTCATTAATCGTTTCGACCTTGGCGGCCAACGGCTCTTCCGCAAGATCAATCAAATCTTCATAACTCGGACGATCTTTTTCTTCGTAGAGCACGCCGGTAATCAAACCTTCCCTTTCATTCAACAGCGTCAACGCGCGCGCTTTGTCAGCGGGATCGTAATCGGCCACATCGCTCACATCGGTGAGATGTTCTTTGAACCATTCGTACGTATTGTATTTATTGTACGTGACGCAAGGCGTAAAGACATTGATGAAGGAGAAGCCGTGGTAATCCATGCCGCGCATGATGATATCCACGAGACCGCGCCGATCCAGCGCGTATCCCTGCGCCACAAATCCCGCGCCGGCGGCGAGCGCCATCGACGATACCGCCAGCGGCGTTTCCACATTGCCGTGCGGCGTCGTCTTCGTCACGAAGCCGAGCGAGCTGCGCGGACTGGTCTGGCCCTTGGTAAGACCGTAGACATGGTTATCGAAAACGATGTAGGTAATATTCAAATTACGCTTAATCGCATGAATCGTGTGCCCCATGCCGATCGCGTACGCGTCGCCGTCACCCGAGCAGACCACTACTTCCAAGTCGCGGTTCGCCAGTTTCACGCCCTGCGCGAACGGCAACGCGCGGCCGTGCGTCGTATGCGCGCCGTAGCAATACAGGTAACCGCCGATGCGGCTCGAACAACCGATGCCGGAAATCAGCATTAATTTTTCAAATGGAATATCGCGTTTCGAAGCGGCTTCCTGAATCGCCATCTGAATGCCGAAGTCGCCGCAGCCGGGGCACCAGTTCGGCTGAATCGCGTTTTTATACTCCCGTGCGTTCGCCATCAGAGCACCTCCTTGACGCGGGCTACAATCTGACTCGGCGTCAGTGTCAGTCCGTCATAACGTTTTAACATGGAAAACGGCGCCAATTCGGGCAAATGCATCGTCAGAAGCTTAGTAAGTTGCCCCGTCGCATTTTGTTCGAGTACGAGCACTTTTTTCGCCTTTTCGACATACGGGCGCAAGGCTTCGGTCGGGAACGGCTCCAGGAGTCGCAAACCGATGCGGTTGACTTTAACGCCTTCCTTGCGCAATGGTTCCGCCGCCTCCGCGGCCGCGCCGCAGGCGGAATTAATCGAAATCAACAGTACGTCGGCCACTTCGGTCGGCGCATCCACGGCGAGCGGCGCGAAATGATCGGCCACTGTCGTGAATTTGCGCAAGCGTTTATCCGTCTGCACGACGCGATTCGACGGCGCTTCCGCCGGCTTACCGACCGTGTCATGTTCCAAACCGGTGGACAGGAACATGCCATTCGGCGTGCCCGGAATCGTTCGCGGTGAAATGCCCGATTCGGTATCGGCGAAACGCGCGAAATAATCCGGTCGTGTCAGTTCCGGCAAATCCTTCGTCTGCAAATTACCGCGTTCAATTTTGACGCGGCTGAGGTCGAGCGCCGGTACACTCTGTTTATTCAAACCCTGTTGCAAGTCGGCCAAGACAATGACCGGACATTGGTATTGTTCCGCGAGATTAAACGCTTCCGCCGTCACGTAGAAGCATTCCTCGGTGGAGGTCGGCGCGACGACAATTTTGCCCACGTCGCCGTGCGCGCTGTAAATCGCCGCCATGATATCGCTTTGTTCCACCTTGGTCGCCATGCCCGTCGACGGGCCGGCTCGCATGACATCAATAATGACCATCGGAATTTCCGCGATCGTCGCCAGCGAAATCGATTCCGCCATCAGCGACAGACCCGGACCCGATGTCGCGGTGAACGCGCGGACGCCGGCGAAGTTCGCGCCGATCGCCATCATGCAGGACGCCAGTTCATCTTCCGTTTGCACAACGGCGCCGTGCACGCGGTCAATCGCCTGAATCATGTATTCCATGATTTCGGACGCCGGCGTAATCGGGTAGCTCGCCATGAAACGAGCGCCCGCCGCGAGAGCGCCAAGCGCGATCGCTTCGTTCCCCATCAAAAACAGCAGGTCGGCATCCGGCGGTTCAGGCAAGGTTCCGGGCGCGGCAAAGTTATCTTTCTGCTCGTCGACCAGACGCGCCCCTTCGTTGAATGCGCGCACGTTGGCCGCGATCACTTCCTGCGTCTTTTTCGCGAAACGTTCCGAAATCGCCGCGATGAAACGTTCGCGCGGGAATCCCAAGTACGCGACCGACATGCCGAGCGCCACAATGTTTTTCATTTGCAGCGAGCCGCATTCTTTGGCGGTATCCGTGATCGGCAAAGCCAGGAGCGTGACACCCGCCGGCAAACGATCGCCTTTCGGCGCAAACTTCGTATCGGCGATCAACACGCCGCCCGAACGCAATTCGTGGCCGTGCTGATCAATCGTTTCCTGATCAAGCGCGATTAAGTTGTCCACGCCTTCGCCGATCGTCCCCAACCGGTGACTGGCGATCCGCAATGCGAAGGTCGTATGACCGCCCTTGATGCGAGACGCGAATAAACGCTGGGAAAACAGGGAGTAGCCGAGCGCGGCGAGCACTTTGGCGAGAATTTCACCGCCGGATTCAATTCCTTCGCCCTGCTGGCCGCCCATCTTCCAGACAAAATCTTCTCTTGTCTGCAAAGTAAAACCCTCCTCCACTGACTGCTATGCTTCAGTTATGTTGCAAGCGCGCCGGAACGACGACTTCCAACACGCCCGTCGCGTACGGAGCAATTTGCGCCGGGTTGAAAATCACCACGGCGTCGCCGTGATCATTCAAATAGTACGGCAAATCATTGTAGACGGCCGTCGCTTTGGCAAGTTCTTCCGGCCAGTATTCGATCGCCCGCGCCGTTAGCGCGCGTTGCACGTAAGCGCGTACTAACCGATTCGTCGCGGCATTGGAGCGCTCTCCTAAAAAGTCCGCTAATGTAACCGTTTGTCCGTTTTGTTTATCAAACACCCAAGCCCGCCATTGCGTGTCTGGATGCGCGCCGCCGTCAAACGAGGTGCCTTTCGCCACCACGGAAAGATAGCGGTCGCTCTGGTAAGTCACTTGCTGGCTGTACATCTGCCAGTGGTCCAATACGGGACCCGTCGCCGGCGCTTCTTTAGCCAGTAATTGCGCACCCGCATGCTGCGCGCGCGCCACATCTTTCGCAAGCATCGCATTGATCTTCGCTTCCACGCGCGGCCGCTCGGAAAGGCTTACACTGACCCCCGCCACATCATTGTAATCGTTGGCGCTCGCCGTGCCGAGCGCGAGCGTCATCATGACGCCTGCCAAAAGAAATATTTTTTTCATAAAGTTCTCCCACTTTCTCTCATTCTATTTATTAATGACCGCCGCCAACAGGCGGCGCACCTGTCCGATTCATTTGCGCAGCGACGATACGTCGATGCTGATCAGTCCCGAAGCGTACGGCGCGATTTCATACTGATTGAACAGCAACATCGCGTGTCCCGCCTGATCGATATAGTAATTGTATGGATCATCCGTCGCGAGCGCCGCCGGCAACTCGTCTTCAAAGTACGCTACATTGCGCGCGTCCAAATCGTTGCGGACTACATCTCCCAGCAGCGTCCGCAACTCCGCGCGGGAGCGGCCGAGATATTGTTCCAGCGTGACTTTCTCGCCCGTCTTCGTGGCGAACACGAGTCCGCGCGTTTCGGTGTAGCCGTGCGGACCGCCTTCGTACGTATATTCCTGCGTCAAAAAGGAAATATATTGCTCCCCGCAGTACGTCGCTTTTTGCGTGTAGTTATGTTCATACGGCCAGCTGCGTTCTGGCATGCTTTGCGCTTCGGCCTGAATTTTTTCGCCATTTTGGCGCGCTTCGCTCGTATAATGAGCCAATGCTTCATTAATGCGCGCGGAAGCGACCGGTTGACCGGATATTTTTACCTCGCCCTGACTCCATGTCGTCGTAGTCGTCGGCATCGCGCAGGCGCTGAGTGAAACCGCGGTCAGTAAACCGCAAAGTAAAGTTAATTTACGTAGATTTTTCATGGGATTCCTCCGTTCTTTTACAAAACCTTCTCTTATAAGTGTACGCTATTTGAAGCAGGTATGCCACCCTAAAGAAATGCTGTAAAAAAACTTTTCATGCGGGCTCTTCGTCAATACGTGCCTAAGCTCGTTACTTTTATTTTACAATGATTTATTTCTTTTTCCAAAGTGGAACAACGGCGGCCGTTCTGTCCAACAGTGCGCGAATGACAAGCGCAGAATACAGCGCCGCTTTTACCCCCGCCGCAGGCGCTGCCCCGACATGCGCACATGATGCCCGGCAGAAAATAAAAAACAGACCGCAAAGGTCTGTTTTTTATTCTATTTATAACTTTGTACATTGCCGCATCGGTTGGCATTTACATTTGCCATAACGGCACGGCAAGCGCCCTCGCTGCAGCGATCGCCTCCGGCGTGACGGCGTCGAAATACACATGCAAAAGGCAGAGTCCCTGCGCCGGCGCGGTCATGCCGAGAAGGCGACGATCCTTGCTCTCCCCGATCGCGACAAGATCGGCCGGCGTTTTGCGGCCGCGTCCGCAATCGACAAGCGCCCCGACAATATTGCGCACCATTTTGTACAGGAAACCGTCGCCCGTCACGTAAATTTTCAGCAGGTCGCCCGCTTCCTCGAGATGAATATCGTAAATCGTACGCACCGGATTGCTCGGCACGGAATTATTGCCGCGATACGCCGTAAAATCATGCGTGCCGCATACTACTTGCGCCGCCGCGCGCATGGTCGCCACGTCAAGCGCGTACCCGAGCCGCCAGACGTAGCGATAACGAAACGGATCATCATCGCGGCCGCGTAAAATCTGGTAAAGATAGGTCTTGCCCGTATTTTGCCGACGCACGCTGTAATCTTCCGGCACTTCACGGCTTTTTCGCACGCGCACGGCCGGCGGTAAAAGCGCGTTCATCGCGGACGCGAACCGTTCGCCGGGAATCGTGCCGGTCGTATAAAACGTGCATTCCTGCGCCCACGCGTGCACGCCCGAATCGGTACGCGCCACGAAGTACAGCGTCGTTTTCTGTCCCAAGATGCGTTGCAGCACGTCTTCGATCACTTCCTGCACCGCCATGCCGTTCAGCTGTCGTTGAAAACCGACGAAGGGACTGCCGTCATACGCGACGGTGATGTGGATATTTCTCAGTGCAGCCATCGCAAAACCGCAAGCGCAAAAACGACCGCGACCGTAGCCGCAAACGCAACTATGTCCAGCTTTTCGTAATGTAATTCATGCAACCGCGTCCGATTTTCACCGCCGCGATAGCAGCGCGCTTCCATCGCGGTCGCGAGTTCATCCGCGCGCCGAAACGCACTCACAAACAGCGGCACCATCAGCGGCACCAACGCTTTGCCGCGGCGAATCAGGTTGCCGGATTCAAAATCGGCCCCGCGCGCTTTTTGCGCTTTCATGATGCGTTCGGTTTCCTGCAGCAATGTCGGGATAAACCGCAACGCGATCGTCATCATCATCGCCAATTCATGCGCCGGCACGCCGATGCCGCGGAACGGATTCAACAGCTGCTCAATGCCGTCGGTCAAAACGATCGGACTTGTGGTGTACGTGAGCAGCGCGGAAAAACTGATTAAATAGACCAGCCGCATCGTCATCATCGTGCCTTGCCGCAAGCCATCTTCCGTCACATGCAACCAACCCCATTGCCAAACGAGCGTGCCCGGAGTGGTGAAGACATGGATCACCATCGTGAAAACGATAATAATCCAAAGCGGTTTGACCGCCTTCCACACGAGGGATAACGGCAAATTCGAAAGCGCGATGCCCAGCAGTACAAATGCCGTCACCACGCCGTACGCGACCCAGGTATCGGCGAGAAAAATCCCGACGATGAAAATCATCGTGCAGAGAATCTTCGTGCGCGGATCGAGACTGTGCATGAATGATGTTGTCGGATAGTATTGTCCCAATGTAATATTGCCCAGCATCATTGTCTCCCCTGTCGCGCGCCGCGAGCCGCTTTGGGCCGCGGTGTTTTTCCAAGTGCCACCAAAATATTGGCCGTTGCTTCTTCCGGTTCAATCGCGCGTTCATCGACCGCGCAACCGCACTCATTGATGCGCGCTAAAAGTCTCGACACCGGAGGCGCTTCCACGCCCGCCGCGGCGAGTTCCGCGCTGTGGTTGATGAAAATATCCAACGGGTTGCCGTCGAGCATGATTTCCCCTTTGTTCAAGACAATCACGCGCGACGCCAAGCGGGAAATATCTTCCATATTATGAGACACCAAGATAACCGTAAAGCGCCGATCTTCATGCCACTCTTTCACGCGATCGAAAATCGCCTGCCGACCGATCGGATCCAAACCCGCCGACGGTTCATCCAAAACGAGGTAGCGCGGGTGCATCGCAATCACGCCCGCGATCGCCACGCGCCGTTGCTGACCGCCGGAAAGACGAAACGGTGAACGTTCCGCGAATTCATCATAAGGTAAACCTACAAAACGCATCGCCACGCGGACCCGTTCATCAATCTTCGCCGCGTCAAGCCCCAGGTTCGTCGGGCCGAACGCGATATCGGCGCGAATCGTTTCTTCAAAGAGCTGGTGCTCCGGATACTGAAATACCATGCCGACGCTGTGTCGCGCCTTGCGCGCCGCGGCATCCTTGCCGGCGAGGTTGACGCCGTCCACCGTGACCGTTCCCGATGTCGGCGACAGCAACCCGTTCAGATGTTGCACCAAGGTCGATTTTCCCGAGCCGGTATGGCCGATAATGCCGACGAATTCGCCTTCTTTAATTTCCAGATTAATATTGCGCAGGGCCTTCTTTTCATACGGAGTGCCGGCGCCGTAGGTATAATTCACCGCTTTGATTTGTATTGACATAGCGCCTCTCCCAATTCTTCATCCGTGATGATGTCTTCCCGCAAAGGCAGGCCCGCCGCGCGCAAATCGTGCGCCACTTCGGAGGCGACCGGAACATCGAGCCCGAGTTCCTTTAAGCGGTCCACATCGCTGAAAATTTCACGCGGCGTGCCGTCCATGACCAGTTCACCTTGGATCATGACGAGAATGCGATCCGCTTGCGCGGCCTCTTCCATAAAATGCGTAATGTACACGACGGTCATACCGCGTTTGTCATGCAAGGCCTGCACCGTTTGCATGACTTCTTCACGACCGCGCGGATCGAGCATCGCCGTCGGTTCGTCAAGAACGATGCATTCCGGTTGCATCGCCAACACGCCCGCGATCGCGACGCGCTGTTTTTGCCCACCCGAAAGCATATGCGGCGCATGCTTGCGATACGCCGTCATATCGACCGCCGCCAGAGCCGCATCGACACGCTCTTGCAATTGTTCCTGCGGCACGCCGAGATTTTCCGGGCCGAACGCCACATCTTCCTCGACGACAGCCGCGACAATTTGGTTGTCCGGATTTTGAAAAACCATGCCGACGCGGCTGCGAATATCCCAAACTCTCGCTTCATCGCGCACCGAGATGCCGTCCACCAAGACGTCCCCTTCCGTGGGCAGCAAAAGCGCATTCAAATGTTTGGCAAACGTCGACTTGCCGCTGCCGTTCGTACCGATGACAGCCACAAATTCGCCGCGTTTGATTTGCACGCTGACATCACGGATCGCGTACCCCGTGTTGCCCTCTTCATCGACATAGGCATGCGCCATATGATGAATATCAAACATTAACGGTTGTTCCATACCGTTCCTTTCCTTTAAAAACAAAATTATATCTTATCCATTTTACCACAATCAACATTAGAAGGTTGTAAAAGATAACAATTAAATAAAATATAAAAAAAGGAGGTCGTGACCTCCTTTTTTATTCTTCCGGTGAAATATCCGCTGAATCGTCTTCGGAAAGCAGCGGGAACTTGATGGTAAATGTCGTACCGGAACCGATTTCCGACGTAACTTCAATCGACGCGTGATGCATGTCGATGATGACACGCGCGATCGCCAATCCCAAACCGGTGCCGCCTGTCGCTTTGGTTCGGGAGGAATCGACGCGATAGAAACGCGTGAAGATATTCGGTAAATCCGCTTCCGAAATGCCGACGCCTTCGTCCATGATCGCAACAATGTATTGTGCGGTCGTGACGGTTGCCGAAAGCATGATCCGTCGGCCTTCCGGCGTGTACTTCACCGCATTGTCGAGGAAAATGCGCAGCAATTGCTTGAAAAGCGCATCATCCGCCTCAATCAGCGCCGATTCATTCGCCGCTAAATACAGCTCGTGGTGCGGCCCCTGTCGATCCGCGATCTGCAGACCGTTCCACACTTCCCGCACAATCTCCGACGTTTCCAGCGGCCGCAAGCGAATATTGAGTTCGCCGGCGCTCGCGCGCGCGATAAAGAGCAAATGCTCAATCAGCTGCCGCATGTATTCCGTTTCCGCCTGAATCGCCGCCAGCGATTCCGAAAGCGTCTCGGGGTCCTGCGCCCCCCAGCGAATTAGCAGATCCGTATACCCGTTGATCACCGTAATCGGCGTACGCAACTCATGCGACGCGTCGCTGACGAACTGCCGCTGCTGCGCGACCCCGTGCTCGATACGATCGAGCGTGCGGTTAATCGTCACCGCCAATTCGTATTGCTCATCCCGCGATTCCGGCAACGGAATACGGTAGCCCATTTCATTGACTTCGATATGCTTCAGTGGTTCTTTCATCGCGCGCAGCGGGGCGAGCACTTTATTCGTCAGCACCACGCCCGCTAAAATCGTGACGCCCAAGCTGGCGAGTACCGTCACGAGAATCTGGCGGACCAAAAGCTCGATGAAAAAGCGCTCGCGTTGCGCGCTGCGGATAAACTGCAAGTAGTAGACCTTGCCGTCCGCTGATTCCCAGCGTTTGAGATAACGATAGGTCTGTTCATTTTCCGTATCAATAATCTCAAAGTGAGCGCCGGCGGGATCCGTTTCATTCAACTGATGCAGTTGCTCCGGCGTCAGCGACGGCCCGGGCTCGTAGCGGGTAATATTGTCAAGAATCGGCCGCCCTTTGGCGTTGTACACCACAAGATCAACATACGTCAGCACGTTTTGTCCCTGAAAAATACTCGCGTCCACCTGACCGTGATGATCCAGGTAAAAAACAGTTTGACGTGCGCTCATGCGCACGTCAAACTGAAGCTGTCGCATCAAGAGGTAATGAACGCTACCGATCGCAAGGAACGCGGTAAAAATCAGGATGAGAAACATCATCCCGCCGTACATAAACGTCAACTTGACAGACAACGATTGATTAAATTTTTGAAGTTTACGCAGCCATCCCTTAATCGCGGGCGACATAACCGATGCCCCGCACCGTATGGATGTATTTCTTGCCGACTACTTCATCCACCTTGCTGCGCAGATAACGGATATACACGTCGACGATATTGGTGTCGCCGACATAATCATAACCCCAAACATCTTCCAGAATGCGATCGCGTCCCAACACGATGTTTTTGTTTTTCGCAAGATACGTCAACAATTCGAATTCTTTTTTCGTCAAATTGATGATCGTCGTGCCGACCTGCACTTCATGCCGGTCCGGGAAAATATACAGATCTTTGATGTGGTACGAAGATTCGTTGAGTTTGTCGCCGCCGACCTTTTTGCGCAGCAGCGCGCGAATACGCGCCAAAAGTTCTTTGCTCGAAAACGGCTTGGTGAGATAATCATCCGCGCCGAGATCCAAACCTTTCACCTTGGAGTCGACATCGTCTTTCGCGGAAAGCACGAGAATCGGTATATTGCTCATCTCGCGCACGCGTTTGATAATCGAAAAACCGTCTTCCTCCGGCAACATTAAGTCCAGCAGAATCAAATCGAAGTGTCCCTGGCCGATATGGTCGATGACGGCGCCACCGGTAAAATCGAGCACGCATTCATAGCCGTCGTGTTCCAATTCCAGCTGTAAAAAGCGGGCGATTTTCTTTTCGTCTTCTACAATTAAAATTTTTCCGTTCATTTCGGTTCCTCCTAACAGGTTCCTACTCCGTTCCGAATAAGTAATAGCAATGATTCGATAATAGTCAGGGCATCTCCTGAGAAGTGCCGCTTCTGTGTTTACTATACCGAACCGCCGGCGATAATTCAATCGCATTTTTTAAAATTCGTTTGTTTATTAAAAAATATATGTTTACAATATTTTTATAAAAAAGCAGGGCGTAACCCTTTCATTCCTTATATTACGTGTCAAAAATAAGCGCCGCGGACTTTTTCCGGATTTATTTTCATCCCGCGAGGCAAATTGACCGGTGTATAATG
>USPU01000013.1 GCA_900556745.1 uncultured Veillonellaceae bacterium | reverse complement strand
CCGTACATATGGCGCAGCAGGGTCGTTTTTCCCGATCCGTTCGGCCCGATGATACCGAAGCGGGCGCCGGTCGGTACGGTGAGATTGATATCGGTGAGCAGTTTGGCTTGCCCGATTTGATAGTGTAAATGCGTGATGTCCCACATTATCGTTCACCTCCGTACGCGCGGCGAATCAGTGCGATAAAGAGCGGTGCGCCGATGAGCGCGGTCAAGACGCCGATCGGCAGTTCTTCCGGCCGAAACAGTGTCCGTGCGGCGGTATCGGCGACGACGAGAATGGTACCGCCCGACAACGCGCAGAGCAGGCCCAACGACAGATGTTGCGGGCCGATGATCCGGCGGGCCATATGCGGGATAATCAGACCGATGAAGCCGATGACACCCGTATGGGCAACAGCCACCGCAATGGTGAGCGAGGACAAGACGATAAAGAGCCACTGGAGGTGACGTACGCTCAACCCCAGGCGGGCGGCGGCGTCACGACCGAGTAGCAACAGGTCGAAGTCGTTGTGAAACAAGGTGATGATCGCCACCCAAAGAAGGGCGGTCAGACCGAGCAGCCAGACGGACGACCATTGCAATCCCGCCAGCGATCCGACGAGCCAAAACATCGCACTGCGGACTTGCGCTTCGTTGTTTGAGGAGTAGATGAGCATGGTAGTCAAGGCGCCGAAGAAGGCGTTGACACCCATACCGAGCAGGACGAGAAAGACCGGATTGTCCCGCCGCCCCATCAAGACCAGGACACAGGTCATGGCGAGCAGTGCTCCTAAAAACGCCGATACGTACGTACCGCCCCCGCCGAGAAACGAGAACCAGCCGAGTAAAATCGCTCCGACCGCACCGGTCGATGCACCGGCGGAGATCCCGAGGACATACGGTTCGGCGAGCGGGTTGCGGGTGAGTGTCTGCATGACAAGTCCTGTCGTGGCCAGTACGGCGCCGGCGGCAAAGCCCGCCAAAATACGCGGCGCACGCACCAATTCAACCAGTACTTGCGATACCGGTCGCACAGCGGTATCCGCTCCCGTCATATTGCCGTACAAAATGGCGGTTACTTCCGCAACGGGAATGTCGACCGAACCGAAATAGTGCGCGCCGATGATCACGGCCAGCGCCACCAGCAAACCGGCCAATAATTTCCCTGATTTCATAGCATTCCTCTTTTCTTTGTTAATATTCTCATTCAGTATACAATAATCATTTTCATGATACAATCAACAGGGTGAGAAACATGATCGAAAGATTCACGCGTATATGATAAAAATTGGCAGTCTTTGGACTGCCTTTATTTTTTATTTAGTTTAACGCAGTAAATCATATAATTGAAAGGAATCTGTGTTATGTTAGATGCTATAATTATAATGATAATAAATATCATTTAATATAAAAAGGAGTTAGACTTATGACCTTAAACAAATGTATCTTAATAGGTCTCTTGGGTTCATTCTTGATGTTTTTGGGAGACATGATTTTATATTATGATCCAAATGATTACGATGGCAAAGATACTATAAATAGCATTATTGGCATAATGAAAAATGTTAGCACAAAAAGATTATACCTTGGTGGTCTTTTAGGTCCAATATCTGCCTTTATTTATTGTATTGGCTTTTATCATATTGTTTTATCATGTCAAGAAAATTATTTAAGTCTTGCGTGCTTTGTATTTTTAATAAATATTTTTGGCATGATACTGGGAGGCTCTTATCATATTCAATGTGCCTACTTAGGCCTTTTATCAAGATACGAAAACAAGGGAGCCTTTGATGAATTTTTAAAATTTTTAAAATTTCAAGCAAAAATGGTTTTTGGAACTATGGCTATAGCAAACATAGGAACAACATTGATAATTTTATTTGGATTCACAGTATTTCCAATATGGCAAGCTCTATTTACACCTATATTTCTTTTGACTCTCACTCCTCTTGCCGGGAGATTGCCAAAGGGATTGCACATGATTATTCGCGGTGGTTGGTTTAACTTAATATATTTTATTTACTACCTAAGCTTATTGATAAACTATACTAATGTGAATTTATAAGCTTATAAGGCAAAAGATTAAAATTATTATTTACAGGAGAAATTTTTATGAAACAATCAAATTTTATTGATAACAAGACAAAAGCTGACTACAAAAACTGGGTTCCTAAAAGATTGTTGAAGGCTAAGATTGCTGAAAGTATTGTATGTCTTATTTTATTCATCTTATTTGGTGCAAGTGACCTCATTCTTCAAGGAAGGCAAAGGACTATCTGGGGAATTATTTTGGGACTTGCAGCCTTGATACTTTTATTCTTTTCAATCATGCTTTCTCATATGTATCGAACTTTTGATTACAAGGGTAAGAGAAAACTCGCCAAAACTATTATAGAAGGTGTCGCAGAGTATGTTGAGATACCGGATGGTGGAGTTGGACTTGATGTAGGATGTGGCAGCGGTGCACTTACCATAGTATGTGCAAAAAGAAATCCAAAAGCGACCATGGTGGGTTGTGACATATGGAGCGGGGGATATAAGGGTGAATTTTCAAAGAAGCTCTGCCAGGACAATGCGAGGGCTGAGGGAGTAACAAATGTGAGCTTTGAAAATGGCAATGCGGTCAAGCTTCCATTTGAAGATGAGAGCTTTGATGCAGTAACAAGCAACTATGTTTATCACAATATAACGGGGAAAAATAAACAAAAACTTTTACTAGAAACACTTCGTGTACTTAAAAAAGGTGGAGTTTTTGTTATTCATGATTTGATGAGTAAGTCAAGATACGGAGATATGAATAAATTTATCGAAAAGCTTAAAAAAGATGGCTACGAAGATGTGCAATTAATTGATACAACAAAGGGTCTTTTTATGGGTCACAAAGAAGCTTTATTGTTAGGACTTTACGGTTCAACCCTTCTTATTGGGAGAAAATAATCCGCCGGAGACTATCTAGAAAATGATGTGTAACTCCCTTTACTTTATTACAGGCAATAGAGAATGAACCCAGTTTACAAGGATTATCTATAGATGTTAAATTTTGGGAATTGAGATTAATTGAGTATCAATCGGAGGGGTGAAATGAGCGTTGCATATAAAATTGCATCGACAATAGTAAGACTTGCCGGTGTCAAAAAAGTGTTTTTAAAGAACAAAGAAGAGATGCTTGAGTATGCAAAGCGAAAAAACTCAAAGGCGGTATTTGATTTAGATAAAGCGAGGAAAAGAGCCGAGAGAAAAAATTACGATCTCATTGTAAGAGACGTTATGGGATACAGGCTTATATCCTATCAAAAAAATAAGAGCCATGCAGAGGGAGCAGTACTATATCTATTTGGCGGTGGAATGATTACACAACCTGACAAATTGGATTTTGCTTTGTCGGAAAGAATAATGGAACAAACCGGCAAAGATGTTTGGTTTTTATTCTATCCACTTTGCTCGGAAGATGTAAAGATAGATAAGACATACGAAGTTTCATTTGAAACCTATAGGCTGATGACAGAAAGTTATAAGGCGGAAAACATAAGTGTCCTGGGATTTTCATCAGGAGCTTGTCTGGCAATAGGAATATTTTTGCACAACAATGCAATTGGAAGACCTGTTAAAATGCCCGGCAAAATAATTTCAGTATCACCGGGCGGCATACCCGATGTAAATCTAAAAGAAAATAAAGAGATTTGGGAAAGAGTAAATGCACTTAATCACAAAGATATAATAATTGAACCTACATATTTTAAAACGGCAAGGGAAATTACAAAAGGCGATAAAGATCTGCCTGAATATATGCTTGACGGAACTGTGGGAGATTTTACCGACTTTCCGAAAACATATTTTTATTACGGCGAAAATGAATGCCTCTATGCCTTTGCGGAGGAATTTAAAAAAGCAATGGAAAAATACAAAGCTCCATACGAAATCATTGTAGGTAAAGGAATGTGTCACTGCTATCCCTTGGCTAGATTTTTTAGGGAGGGCAGACAGGCCCAGGATGAAATTATTGAATTGTTAAAACAATAATTAAGAGGAAACATATAAACATACAGGGACGCACACTGCTCGGACAACAAACAGATCTCATCGTCAAAGCCGTACACAAAAGTAGCGATGCTAAAGGCCGGGAAGAAGGCGTCATAGTAAGTATTGATGAAAGGAGCAGATTTGTAAATCTGGTCCTTTTTTAAGTTTCTTGTTGAATAGACAAATAGGAAAAATTTATCAAAAATGGTATCTATAAGATGGCCGATAAAGAAAAAAGTTATTGAGCCCAATTTTGAGCCCAATAACTCTATTAACTTTATAAATTTATCAATAATAGGCCAAGTTTATTAAAGCAGAAATTCAGGCAAAACGCTTATTTATAGCCCTTTGTGGTAAATTAGTAGCTTTAGAAAAAGTAACAAAAACCATGATTTAAAACTCCGGAACCGGGTGCGCAGGTTCGATTCCTGCTAGGCGCACCATAAAAATGAAAGTCTCGTGACCGCGAGACTTTTTTTGTACGTCAAAACGGGCGGCGAATAATTTATCTGACATGCTTATTACGCGTGGCGCATAATCAGGGAATAATATAGAATTTTTTAGATATGATATAATAATTATATGAGAAATACGCATATACAGGGGGTACTATGAAACATTTAAAAAGAACATACAGCGGTACACCCGTTCCGTTCAAAGTCCACGCTCCGTTTCAGCCGATGGGCGATCAGCCGCAAGCGATTGCGAATTTGGCGCAGGGGATTCGTGACGGTCATTGGGCGCAGGTGCTGCTGGGAGCTACCGGTACCGGCAAGACGTATACGATGGCGAAAGTGATTGAAGAGGTGCAAAAACCGACTTTGATCATCGCGCCGAATAAAACGCTTGCGGCGCAGTTGGCGAGCGAGTTTCAAGCGTTTTTCCCCGATAATGAAGTGGCTTACTTTGTCAGTTACTACGATTACTACCAGCCGGAATCTTATATTCCGTCGACGGATACCTATATTGAAAAAGACGCGTCGATCAATGATGAGATCGATAAATTGCGCCACTCGGCGACGATGAGTTTATTTGAACGTCGTGACGTAATTATTGTCGCGTCGGTTTCTTGCATTTACGGCTTGGGCGATCCGGAGGACTATACGGAGATGGTGGCGTCTCTGCGTAAAGGTCAGGTGAAGCCGCAAGAGGAAATCCTGCGCAAGTTGGTGGATATTCAATACACACGCAATGATATGAATTTGGTCCGCGGCACGTTTCGCGTGCGCGGTGACACGATTGAAGTGTTTCCGGTCGGCGAGTCGGGGCAGATTATCCGCATCGAGATGTTCGGTGATGAAATTGATCGCCTGACGGAAATCGATACGCTTACGGGCGAAGTGATCGCCGAGCGTACGCACGTCGCGATTTATCCGGCGAGCCATTACGTCACCACCGGCGCGAAAATGGAGCGCGCTTTGCACTCCATCGAAGCGGAGCTGGATGAACGATTGGCGGTATTGCAATCGGAAAATAAATTGTTGGAAGCGCAACGCTTGGAGCAGCGCACCCGTTACGATTTGGAAATGATTCGGGAGATCGGGTACTGCTCGGGCATCGAAAATTATTCGCGGCATCTCTCGGGCCGCGCGCCCGGGGAAGCGCCGTACACGCTGCTGGATTATTTTCCCGATGATTTTTTAATCATGGTCGATGAATCGCATGTCACCGTGCCGCAGTTGCGCGGCATGTACGCCGGTGACCGTTCCCGTAAATTATCGTTGATCGACTACGGTTTCCGTCTGCCTTCCGCGGCAGACAACCGGCCGTTGATGTTTGATGAGTTCGTCGAACGGATCAATCAGATCGTCTATATTTCGGCGACGCCCGGCCCGTATGAAATGTCGGTACAGACGAATATGGCCGAGCAGATTATTCGCCCCACGGGCCTGTTGGATCCGTCGGTGGAAGTGCGGCCGATCCGCGGTCAGATGGATGATCTCTTGGGCGAAATCCGCGCTCGCGTGAAAGATAATGAGCGCGTGATGATTACCACGCTCACGAAAAAGATGGCGGAAGATCTGACGGATTTTCTTAAAGAAATGGATGTCAAAGTGCGCTACCTGCACAGCGATATCGCCACCATCGAGCGGGCGGAGATTATCCGCGATCTGCGCGCCGGCGTATTTGATGTGCTGGTCGGTATCAACCTGCTGCGCGAAGGATTGGATATGCCGGAAGTTTCGCTTGTCGCGATTTTGGACGCGGATAAGGAAGGCTTTTTGCGTTCCGATACCAGCTTGATCCAGACCATCGGGCGGGCGGCCCGTAACTCCAAAGGGCATGTCATTTTATACGCGGATCATGTCACGGACTCGATGGCGCGCGCGATGGAAGAAACAAAGCGCCGTCGCAAAATACAAGAGGCGTATAATACGGAACACAATATTACACCGAAGACCATTATTAAAGAAGTGAAAGATTTAATTTCCCTGACCAAGGTGGCGGAAACGGATTGGCGCAAGGAATATGACGCCGACATGAGCGAAGCGACCGATGAAAGCTTGCATGCCCGTATTGTGGAGACGGAAAAGGCCATGCGCCAAGCGGCGAAAGATTTGGAGTTTGAAAAAGCGGCGCAATGGCGCGATGAACTCGGGCGCTTGCGTCAGGAATGGGCGGATCGCTTCGGTTCGCAGGCACGGGATAAGATGCGCGCGATGAAGAAAAAACCGCGTCGTCATCGCTGAATAAAGGAGTGCTATGAAAGAAGAAATGATCATTCGCGGGGCGCGTCAGCATAATTTGCAAAATATTGATTTGCGTCTGCCGCGGGATAAATTTATTGTTTTTACGGGACTTTCCGGCAGCGGCAAGTCCTCTCTCGCGTTTGACACCATTTACGCGGAAGGACAGCGCCGTTATGTAGAGTCTTTGTCCGCGTACGCGCGGCAGTTCCTCGGGCAGATGGATAAGCCGGACGTCGATTATATCGCGGGCCTTTCGCCGGCCATTTCGATCGATCAGAAAACGACCAGCCGCAACCCGCGTTCGACGGTCGGCACTGTGACCGAGATTTACGACTACCTGCGTCTTTTGTACGCGCGGGTAGGGCGGCCGTTTTGCCCGCATTGCGGCAAGCCGATCACGCAACAGACCGTCGAACAGATTACGGATGCCATTTTAGCTTTACCGGAGGGCACGCGTTTTCTCTTACTGGCGCCGGTCGTTCGGGCGCAAAAAGGCACGCATAAAAAGACGCTGGAGCGCTTGCGCAAAGAAGGTTATGCGCGCGTACGCGTCGACGGCGAAGTGCGGAATCTCGATGAAGAGATCGATTTGGAGAAAAATCGCAAACATGTCATCGAGGTGGTGGTCGATCGACTGATCGCGCGCGAAGGCTTGGCGCAGCGTTTAGCCGGTTCGCTCGAAACGGCGCTCAGTTTAGGGGAAGGCGTCGTGTATGCGCAGGTGGTGGACGGACCGCAATACGTATTCAGTCAGCATTTCGCCTGTCCGGATTGCGGGATTTCCCTACCGGAACCGGAACCGCGGCTGTTTTCCTTTAATAATCCGCTGGGAGCGTGTCCCGTTTGCACGGGTCTGGGCGCGAGCCTGGAGCCGGATTTCAGTCTGATCGTACCGGATCCCGATTTGTCGTTCAAAGACGGCGCGCTGCAAGCGCTTTCCACGAACCGTAACTCATGGTTCATGGTGCAGCTCGTGCCGTTCCTGAAATCGTACGGTCTGACGTTGGATAATTCTTACAGTGATTTACCGGCGGAAGGCAAGCGCTATTTGCGCGACGGCACGTCTAAAAAATTCCGTTTCCGCTATGAAAATATGCGCGGCGAAGTCAAGAGTTATGATCGAGCGTTTGAAGGTGTCGTTCCCATGGTGAAACGCCGCCATCGAGACGCCTTCTCGGACAGTCAGCGACAGGAAATGGAACGCTACATGACGGAGGTTCCCTGTACGGAATGCCAGGGCGCGCGCCTCAAACCGGAAGTGTTGGCGTTCAAGGTCGGCGGCTTGAATATTCATGAGCTGACCTGCCTTTCGATTGCGGAAATTCGCGATTTTTTGAACGAACTCGAATTGACGGAAAAAGAAATGGTCATTGCCCGCCAAATTGTGAAAGAACTCAATGCGCGCATCGGGTTCCTTTATGATGTGGGCTTGGGCTATTTGACGCTGGCCCGCTCATCGGGCACGCTGTCCGGCGGGGAGGCGCAGCGGATTCGTCTGGCGACGCAGATCGGCTCGGGTCTCGTCGGTGTGCTTTACATTTTGGACGAACCTTCGATCGGTTTGCACCAGCGCGATAATGATCGTCTGCTTGCAACCTTGAAAGGACTGCGCGATTTGGGCAACAGCCTGATCGTCGTCGAGCATGATGAAGATACCATTCGCGCGGCGGACCATATCGTCGATATCGGTCCGGGAGCCGGTGAGTACGGCGGTCAAATTGTCGCGCAGGGGGATTTAAAAACCATTTTGCAAACGCCGCAATCGCTGACCGGACAATACCTCGCGGGCAAGCGCTACATTCCCGTACCGGCGCAACGCCGCAAAGGCAACGGCAAAAAACTCGTGGTCCGCGGCGCGAGTGAACACAACTTGCAGAATATTGATGTGACGTTCCCCTTGGGCTGCCTGACGGTCGTGACCGGGGTATCCGGTTCGGGTAAAAGTACGCTGGTCAACGAGATCCTTTACAAAGGATTGGCCAACGGTCTGTACCGCAAATACCACCGTACCGGCACGTATAAAAGCATTACCGGCGCGAAAAATATCGACAAAATTATCGATATCAACCAGCAGCCGATCGGACGTACGCCGCGTTCCAATCCGGTGACGTATACCGGTGTTTTCACGCCGATTCGTGAATTGTACAGCCAAACGCCGGAAGCGAAGTTGCGCGGCTATAAGCCGGGGCGTTTCAGCTTCAATATGAGCGGAGGTCGGTGCGAGGCCTGCAAGGGCGACGGCATCATTAAAATTGAAATGCATTTCCTGCCCGACGTGTACGTGCCCTGCGAAGTCTGCCACGGCGCGCGCTATAATCGCGAAACGCTGGAAGTGAAATACAAGGGTAAAAATATTTCCGATGTGCTCAATATGACAGTGGATGAAGCGGTCGAATTTTTCGCCAATCATCCGGCCATTGTCCGAAAATTGCAAACGATTCAGGACGTCGGACTCGGGTACATTCGTCTCGGTCAGCCGGCGACCACGCTTTCCGGCGGGGAAGCGCAACGCGTCAAATTGGCGACGGAACTGGCGAAACGCAGCACCGGCAAGACGCTCTACCTTCTGGATGAACCGACCACCGGATTGCATGTGGCGGATATTCATAAACTGATGGATGTCTTGCAGAGAATTGTGGATGAAGGCGATACCGTGGTGATCATCGAGCACAATTTAGATGTGATTAAATGCGCCGATCATATTATCGACTTGGGACCGGAAGGCGGCTCTGGCGGCGGTACGATCGTGGCGACCGGCACGCCGGAAGAAGTGGCGGCCGTGCCGGCATCCTACACGGGGCATTATTTGGCGCCATTGTTGGAACGAGCGCGAAAACTCGGTCAGGTGGAGGATCGTCATGCGGCAAGTGAATGAGCGGATTCAAACCAAGCTCGACGCCTTGCCGACCACACCCGGGGTCTACCAGTGGAAAGATCGGTTCGGTAAAGTCATCTACGTCGGCAAAGCGGTGAATTTACGCAGCCGCGTGCGTTCCTACGTGCGGGAAGAAAGCAAGAACAGCCCCAAAGTGAATGCCATGATGAACCACGCCGAAGATGTCGATTTTATTTTGACCAAAACGGAACTGGAAGCGCTCATTCTCGAATGCAATTTAATTAAACGCTTGCATCCGAAATACAATATTCTGCTGCGGGATGATAAAACATATCCGTACATCAAAATCACGTTGCAGGAAGCCTATCCGCGCGTCTTTATGACGCGGCGACTGGTGCGTGACGGCGCACGCTACTTGGGACCCTTTACCGACGTCGGTTCGGTGGCGCGGACATTGAAAACCTTGCGGCAGATTTACCCCTTGCGGACTTGTCGGTCGATGAAAGTGCGACGACCCTGTCTGCAATACCATTTGAAACGCTGCCAGGCGCCCTGCATGGGCCGGGTGGAACAAGCCGCGTACCATCAAATGGCGCAGGAAGTCTGCGATATTTTTGAAGGTAAAAACCGGCAGTGGCTGCACCGCTGGGAAAACAGCATGAAAGAGGCGGCCGCGGCGATGCGTTATGAGGAAGCGGCCCGCTACCGGGACCGTATCGTCGCGTTGAAAAGCGTGCAGGAGCGGCAAAACATCGTGGCCGCCGCCGGCAACTTGGATATGATCGGCGTCGCTCGTACGGCGGATAAAGTAGGCGTCGTCATTTTACTTGTCCGCGCCGGCAAAGTGATCGGCAAAGAAAACTATATGGTCAGCGGCTCCTACGGTGAAAGTGATGCGGAAGTATTGGCCGGATTTATCAAAAATTATTACACCGGCAGCGCGGACCGCGTGCCGAAAGAAGTGGCCGTGCCGTTTTTGCCGGCCGATGCCGAACTGCTCGGTGAATGGTTGACGGCGGAGCGGGGTTCGCAGGTGAAAATCGCCGTGCCGCAACGAGGCTTCCGTCGCGGTCTGAAAGATATGGCGCAGGACAATGCCGCGAAGTATCTGGCGGATAAAGAATTGCAATGGCAGCACACGGTGGATAAACAAAGCGGCGCCGTGCGCGATCTCGCGGAAATTTTGGATTTGCCCAATTTACCCGAGCGCATTGAGTGTTTTGATATCAGTCATATCCAGGGCGCGGAGACCGTCGCCTCCATGAGTGTTTTGATCGACGGCAAACCGACCGGCAGCGAATACCGCAAATTCAAATTGAAAACCGTGCAGGGCAAGCCGGATGATTTCGCCTCCATGCGTGAAATTATGGCGCGCCGTTACGGAAATCATCCCGATTGGCCGTTGCCGGATCTGATCGTCATCGATGGCGGTAAAGGACAGTTGCATGCGGCGTTGCCCGTTATTCGCGAGTGCGGCGTTCAAACACCGGTTATCGCTCTGGCGGAACGGATCGAAGAGATTTTTACCGAGTACAGCAACGAACCGATTGTGTTGGATCATCGCTTACCGGCGCTGCAGTTATTGCAGACAGTGCGTGATGAAGCCCATCGATTCGCGATTACGTACCACCGTAAACTGCGCAGCAAGCGGAATTTCCAATCTATATTGGATCATATCGACGGCATCGGTCCGAAACGTCGTCAGGCGCTATGGCAGGCGTTTCCGAATTTGGACGCGATGCGCTCGGCCGACGTCGAAGCATTGGCGGCCGTGCCCGGCATGAATCGGAAAGCCGCCGAAGCTGTGCACACGTTTCTGCGGGCGGAGAAACACGAAAAGCAGCAGCAATTGCAGACGAAAGAAGACAAGCAAAAATGGGTATAAAAAAGAGCGGTGAGCACCGCTCTTTTTTTGTACCGCTTTTACAACATGATGTTTGCAAAACGTATTCGGATAAAATCGGGAGATTCCGATCGCTGTCGGAAGCCGCGTTGGAAAATATAAAAACACGATATAATGATACGCCTGTAAAAGTGTAAAAATATTAAAATGATTTATCGTAATGTTTTGAAGATGCGCAGACATTGTAAATAAAGGACTTCTTAAGAGGCGATAGAAAATTTGTCCGATTTATTTTCAATGCAGCTTACAAAAACTTTGTTTTTACAATTTATTTACAAATGCTGTGTAGTCTTTTGACAGTCTTTCGCTATTATGCAGTTATACCAATTCGTATCGATTCCAAAGGAGGAACGAAAAAGATGAAACAAGGCAAACGTTTGGGTTTAGCAGCAGCCGGTGTAGTAATGGCATTAGCGATCGCGGGTTGCGGTGGCGGTTCCGGATCCAGCTCCGGCGGTGACAAAGCGGCTTTTGATTTGGCCAAAGATATTCACGTTATTTCCCGTGAAGACGGTTCCGGTACGCGTGGCGCGTTCATAGAATTGTTGGGCATTGAAGTCAAAGAAAACGGTAAGAAAGTGGACCGCACTTTGAGCTCCGCGCAGATTACGAACAGTACCAACGTCATGATGACCAGCGTAGCGAACGACGCGTATGCGCTCGGCTACATTTCCCTCGGTTCGTTGAACGATACCGTAAAAGCGTTGAAAGTTGACGGCGTGGAAGCGACCCCGGCGAATGTTATGAACGGTCAGTACAAATTGGCTCGTCCGTTCAACGTCGTCATCAACAAAGAAAAAGGTCTGACGCCGCAAGCGCAAGACTTCCTGAAATTTATCCACAGTAAAGAAGGCCAGAAGATCGTTACTGACAACGGCTACATCGCGGTGGATCAAGCTCCGGCGGCGTACACTCCGGCGAACCAGTCCGGCAAAATCGTATGCGCGGGTTCGTCTTCGGTAACTCCGGTCATGGAAAAATTGGCGGAAGCCTATCAGAAAGCCAACCCGAACCTGAAAGTCGAAGTGCAGCAGAGCGACTCGACGACCGGTGTGCAATCGGCGATCAGCGGCACGGCCGACCTCGGTATGGCATCGCGTGAATTGAAAGACAGCGAAAAAGATAAAGTAGACGGTAACGTTATTGCCAAAGACGGTTTGGCAGTTGTGGTCAACAAAGCGAACAGCGTAGAAAACATCAAAGCGGATTCCGTTCGTGACGTTTATATTGGCAAAATTACGAAATGGCAGGATGCGAAATAACATCTGCCGGTAAGAAGCGGGAGTGAGCGGATGAATTCGCAGACAAGTGAAAAGTTGATGAGTTGGACGGTGCATGTGATGGCGGCAATGTCCATCATATGCGTCTTCCTCATCGGGCTCTTTATCTTTGCCAAAGGAATCCCGCCGATGTTTACCATCGGTCTGCAGGATTTCCTTTTGGGAGCAAGTTGGCGCCCGACGGACGTACCGCCCGCATACGGGATTTTCCCGATGATCATCGGCAGTATGCTGGTCACTCTCGGTGCGATTTTGATGGGCGGACCGGTTGCCTTGGCGGCAGCCGTCTGCCTTTCTTTTTTTGCACCGGAAAAGTGGCGGCGTGTCCTACGTTCGTTAGTTTTATTATTGGCCGGTATCCCTTCGATCGTCTACGGTTTCTTCGGGATGGTTGTCATGGTACCGATGGTTCGTGGGTATTTAGGCGGCAACGGCAACAGCGTGTTTACGGCGGCGTTATTGCTTGCCATCATGATTTTGCCGACGATTATTTCTGTCAGCGAGTCGGCGCTTTCCACGGTACCGGATCGTTACTACGAAGGCGGCCGCGCTTTGGGATTGACCCACGAACGTACCGTGGTCGGGATCATGGTGCCGGCGGCTTCCGGCGGTATCTTGGCGTCGTTTGTCTTGGGTATCGGCCGCGCGGTCGGTGAAACGATGGCCGTTATCATGGTCGCGGGCAACCAGGCGGTGATTCCGTCGTCACTTTGGGACGGGACGCGTACTTTGACGGCCAATGTCGTTTTGGAAATGGGTTACGCGGCAGACCTGCACAGGGAAGCGTTGATTGCGACCGGCGCCATTTTGTTTATTATGATTTTGTTATTGAATACGCTGTTCCTGTTTTTACGTGAAAGGCTGGTTAAATCATGAGCCAACGTCGTGGGGAAACGCGCGGCGTCTATGAATGGATCGTACAGGCAGCCGTTTGGCTGGGCATTACGCTCACGATGGGTGTCTTGGTGTACTTGCTGGTACACATCCTTTGGAACGGTATTCCGTTCGTGACCGCCGAACTGTTTGCTTATAAATACAATACCTCTAACGTTTCACTCTTTCCGGCATTGATCACGACGATTTACCTGACCGTCGGCACATTGCTTTTGGCGATACCGTTGGGCGTAGGCACCGCCGTGTATATGACGGAATACGCGCAACGCGACTCGTGGTTGGTAAAATGGGTTCGGATGGCCAGCGAAACGCTCGCCGGTATTCCTTCCATCGTGTACGGTTTGTTCGGTTTTTTGTTTTTCGTTATTTTCTTGCAGCTGGGATACTCTTTGATTTCCGGTATTTTAACAATGACGATCCTCGTGCTTCCCTTTGTCATTAAGACAACGGAAGAAGCTCTTTTGACCGTGCCGACCGGTTTGCGCGAAGGCAGCTACGGCTTGGGCGTAGGTAAACGGGATACCATTTTGAAAATTATTTTGCCGGTAGCCGGCCGCGGGATTGTAGCAGGCGTTATCTTGGCGATCGGCCGCATCGTCGGTGAAACGGTCGCGTTGATGTATACGATCGGCACCGTTCCGGAAATCCCGGGCAACCTGATGCAGTCCGGCCGAACGATGGCGATTCACATGTACGCGCTTTCCAGCGAAGGTATTCACACGGATAAAGCGTACGCCACCGGCGTTATCTTGATTGTAGTCGTAGTTTTGATGAACGAGATCTCCTCGCTTGTCATGAATAAATGGAGAAAATAAGATGTCCGACTTGGCTTTTAAAGTGAACAACTTAAACCTCTATTATGGGGAAAAACAAGCGCTCTTTGATGTCAATATGGAGATTGAAGAGCGTGCGATCACCGCGTTGATCGGACCGTCGGGTTGCGGCAAGTCGACATTCTTGCGTGTTCTTAACCGTATGAATGATTTGATTGAAGGCTGCCGGATCACCGGCGAAGTATTGTATCGCGGACAAAATGTATTTGATGTGCACGATGTCAATCAGCTGCGCAGACAGATCGGGATGGTATTCCAAAAGCCGAACCCGTTCCCGATGAGCATTTATGATAACATCACGTTTGCGCTGAAATCGATGGGAATCAAAAAGAAGTCGATTTTGGATGAAACGGTGGAACGAAGCTTGAAACAGGCGTCGATTTGGGACGAAGTCAGTGACCGTCTGCATGAAAGCGCGCTAGCTCTTTCCGGCGGGCAACAGCAGCGTATTTGCATCGCCCGCGCGATTGCGGTCGATCCCGAAGTCATTCTCATGGATGAACCGACGTCCGCGCTCGATCCGATTTCCACATTGAAAATCGAAAACCTGATTGAAGAATTGAAACAGCAATACACCATCGTCCTGGTTACGCACAATATGCAACAGGCGGCGCGTTGCTCACACTCGACGGCGTTTTTCCTGTTGGGTGAAGTCATTGAAAAAGATGCGACGGATGTCATCTTTACGAACCCCAAGGAACAGCGAACGGAAGATTATGTAACCGGACGTTTCGGTTGAACGGAAAAACGTTCGACTTGGTATAATAAAAGCGAGGTATATTGTGGTCAGAATCCGATTAGAACGCGAACTCAACGAGTTGCGTAACGACATCATTACGGTCGGCAGCTGGACGGATGATGTGTTGCAAATGGCATCGACGATTTTTCAAGACGGAGACAGCGTTCCGTACAAAGAAGTCGATGAGGCCGTGCGCCGTATTGTTTCCGCCAAACGCAAATTGGAAGAAAACTGTTTGCGCCTTTTGGCAAGCGAACAGCCGTTGGCGTCCGATTTCCGACTGGTGTCGGCGATCTTTAAAATGGCGTCCCATATTAAACGTATCGGGGAACTCGCCGGCTCGCTGGTAGAACTTGCCGACGAAAGTGAAATGCGTTCGGACCCGGCATGGGATATTCTGGAAGATATGCTTGCCGAAGGCCGCGACATGCTGCACAGCGCGTTGCGCTCACTGGTTCGCTTTGATACGGACTTGGCGCAGAGCACGATCGATCGTGATGATACTGTCGACCAGCTGTTTCGCAAGTTGCGCGAAGAAATCATTCAGGAATTGCGGAAAGGCGACTCGCCGGACCCCTTGCTGCCCGATGCATTGTTGATGGGAAAATTCTTGGAGAAGATCGGCGACCACGCCGCGTCCTCCGCGGAATGGGTTTTATTTGCCATCGGTGATCGGCGGG
>USPU01000012.1 GCA_900556745.1 uncultured Veillonellaceae bacterium | reverse complement strand
CGCCTACACCGAAGCGCATGTGGCTTTGGCCACCGTGCAGGCGACGCTGCGGCAACAGGAGCAGGAGAAGCTCCGCCAAGCCGAGCAGGAAAAAAATGCGCAGGCGGAAATGGAACGGCTTACGCAACGTGAAAAGGAAATTCAAGCGGCGGCCAATGCATTGAGCGCTTCGCAGGAAACGTTGCAAAAAGAGGCGGATGAGGCGCAGCAAACGGCGCAGACGGCGAAAGCGCAAGCGGACGCATTTTACGACGCGCACGCGGAACGTTTGAACGCGCAGCAAGCGGGGCAAGAACGGTTGCGCGCCATGCGGGCGCAAGCGACGGAAACGAAAGTGGAAGCGGCGCGGCTTCTGGCAAAAAAAGAAGCGGCGCAGGCGGATGTGGCGCAGCAACGGGAAGAATTGGCGGCGCATGATTTAGATCCGCAGGCTGGGGAACCTGCGATTGTCGAGGGAACACAGGCATCACTGCGGGCCGAACAACGGCGACTGCTGACGGAGATCGCGCGCTTTGCGGATATTTCCGAGCAGGCGATTGAAGAATATGAAAAATCGCGCGAGCGAAGTGAGTTTTATACGACACAACTCGCGGATTTGACGGGGGCCCGGGATACGTTGCAAAATGTGGTGGCGGAGATCGATCGCACCATGCAGGAACAGTTCACGGCGGCATTTGAGGTCGTGGCCGCTGAGTTCCAACGAATTTTCGCCCATCTGTTTGGCGGCGGCGAGGCGCAATTGATACTGACGGCCGCGGACGAAAACAAACCCGCCGGCGTAGAAATTATGGTCCGACCGCCGGGGAAAAAACAGCAGGCGCTCTCGCTCTTGTCGGGCGGTGAACGAGCTTTGACGGTCATTGCGTTACTCTTTTCTTTTATGGCTTATCGGCCGGCGCCGTTTTGTCTGGTAGACGAAATCGATGCGGCGCTGGATGATGCCAATATCAAACGCTTCACACGGTACTTGGAAACGGGACGCAACGGCTTGCAATTCATCGTCATTACGCACCGCAAACCGACCATGGCGGCCGCGGATCGTCTGCAAGGCGTGACGATGGTGAAACGCGGGATCTCGCAATTAATTGCCGTCAATTTGAAACAGTATAAGGAGACACCATGAGCTTTTTGGATAAAGTCCGTGCCGGCTTAGAACGCACGAAAAAAAGTTTTGTCAAAAATATGGAAACGTTGGTTATCGGCTATGACGAAATCGACGAAGAATTTTTAGACGATTTGGAAGCCGTCATGCTGACCGGTGATCTCGGCGTGACGGCGACCGACTATTTGCTCGGTGAAATTCGCACCGCGGTAAAAGAAGGCGAAATTCACAGCACGAAAGAAGTCATGCCCTTCCTCGCCAAAACGATGGAAACATGGCTTGCGGTGGATAATGATCCCGCCGCGCTGCCGCATTCGCCGGAGGTCATTTTAATTGTCGGCGTCAACGGCGTCGGTAAGACAACGAGTATCGGCAAGTTGGCGCAATACTATAAAAACGCCGGTAAAAAAGTTTTACTGGCGGCCGGCGACACGTTCCGCGCCGCCGCGTCCGAACAGCTGACGATTTGGGCGGAGCGTGTCGGAGTACCGATTGTCAAACATCAGGAAGGAGCAGATCCCGCCGCGGTCGTTTATGATGCGTTGGAAGCGGCGTTGGCGCGCAAAAGCGATGTCGTATTGATCGATACCGCCGGACGTTTGCATACCAAAGTGAATTTAATGGGAGAACTCGCTAAAATCAGTCGTGTCGCGGCCAAGTTGGTGCCGGATGCGCCGCACCAAACCTGGTTGGTACTTGACGCTACGACCGGACAAAATGCAGTGAGTCAGGCGAAAGTATTCGGTCAATCCGTACCGCTCACGGGCGTTGTACTCACCAAACTGGACGGTACCGCGAAAGGCGGCGTCGTGATTTCCGTCAAGGAGGAAATCGGCGTGCCGGTGAAATGGGTAGGACTCGGTGAAGGCGTTGACGACTTGCAACCGTTTCGCGCGCAAGAATTTGTCGAAGCGCTTTTCGATGATGAAGCTAAAACCGCGACGGAAACAACAAAGGTACGTTTGCGTTAAGGATGCAAGCAAGTTGGGCATAGCTCATTGCGAGTAATGCAATAATAAAGAACTCGGGGAAGAATCGTGAAGAATCCGTTACCGCGTCATGCGGATTGACGCAGCGTCTTACAATATGCCGTCGCCGTACCGCAGGTGCCTGCCGATGACGGCTGGCACCTGGTATTGGAACTACGCAATCCTCATTTGCGTTCCCATCCCAATGAAGTATCCTTTCCCGGCGGCAGGATTGAAGCCTATGATGCGCATCCCGGTGTGACGGCGCTGCGTGAGATGGCGAAAGAAATCGGCACGCCTTCGGAAAACTGGGAGTTGCTCGGCGCGTTGCTACTGGCTTATACGGTAAACGGACGCATGGTAGCGCCATATCTTGCCATCCGTGAAGATGTACCGGAATTCGTTTGCAATCCGGCGGAAGTGAATGCGGTATTTACAGTGCCGCTGCAATGGCTGATGGAACACGAACCCGTTCGCGTCGAAATGCAGGACGGCGTGCGCCCGGGAGAAAATTTTCCCTATGAGCGCGTCGCAAGCGTTGTACCCGGATGGACCGGCCGTCAGAAGTACGATGTGTATTTTTATACCTATGGTGACTTTACGATTTGGGGATTGACGGCACGTATCATTAAAAACTTTTTGCAAATTTGTCGGGAACAGAAGGTATCATTTGACTTTGATTTTCGGCAATGGAGAGGAGACTTGCCATGAAGACAAGATTGAAAGTGACAGGTATGAGCTGCGAAAATTGCGTGCAATCGGTAACGAAGACATTACGTGGTGTCGATGGCGTGCATGATGTCGCGGTGGACTTAGCCACCGGCATGACGGACGTTGATTTTGAGGAAACCAAAACCGATGTAGAGGCGCTTTGCGCTGCCGTAGAGGATATCGGTTTCGACGCGGCAGCGGCGCAATAATGAAACATAACGACCTGACGGCGGTGTTGGATGTGACACATCGTCGCGTTGTTTGCGTAGGGGCGGGACCGGTGGCGGTTCGCAAACTGCGCAAAGTAATGGGGCGGGCGCAGACGGTCATTGTGATTGCGCCGACGGCGGAACCGACGATTCGGGATTGGCATGAGGCCGGTCAACTCATCTGGTATCCGCGGACGTTTGCGGCGGACGACGTGCAACAAGGTGATATCGTCATTTCCGCTGCAGGGGCGCAAGTCAGCGCATTGGTAAAAACCGCGGCGCACGCCAAAGGAGCGTGGCTTAACGATGCGGTCAATGCCGCCGAGGGGGATCTGATGCTGCCGGCTAACTGGGAAAGCGGCAGCCTTACCGGAACGGTAACATCTCGCGGTGCGATGCCGCGACTTGTCATGCTGCTCATGCGGGATTTGGAGAAACAATACGCGGATATCGGCGCGTTTGCCGCGGAACTTGCGCCGTTGCGGCAAAAGGTAAGGGAACTGTTGCCGCAATCTGCGGAACGGCAAGCATTTTGGCGAACGTACTTGCCCGATGACACCTTGGAACGGATTCGCCGCGGGGAAAAAGAAATCATAAAAGGGGAGATTTTGCATGCAATTGGCCGTCTTGGGGCTGAATCATAAAACGGCGCCTATCGAAGTACGTGAACAATTCGCATTGCACGCTACGCAAGTTCATCAGGCGCGACCGAGATTTACGGTCTGGCCGAGCTGGATGAGGCGGTGCTTTTAGCGACTTGCAATCGCACGGAATTATATGCCGTGGTGGCGGATGATGTTCCGCCGCTGGCAGCGATGCAGAAGCTGTTTGCCAAAAGCGGCACTGCGGTTTCACAAGAATATACGTATTACTACAAGGGTGAAGATGCGGTACGCCATCTGTTTCGCTGCGCGGCCGGCATGGATTCGCTCGTTATCGGTGAAGGACAAATTTTATCGCAAGTGAAAGTGGCTTACTTGACCGTAGTGCGTGTCGGAACGACCGGTACCATCAGCAATATGCTGTTTCAACGGGTACTTGCCATCGGCAAAAAAATCCGCACGCAAACGAGCATTGCGGATAATCCCGTCTCGGTAAGCTATGCGGCCGTCAAACTCACGTAACAGATTTTCGGTTCGCTCGGTGAACGACGGGCGCTGATTTTAGGCTCCGGAACGATGTCGGAACTGATGGCGAAACATCTTATCGGCCACGGCTTGCAAACACTGCTGATTGCTAACCGTAGCATGGATAAAGCGGAAGCGCTCGCCAAAAAATATCACGGTCGCGTCGTGCCGCTGGAAGAGCGCTTGCGCTGGGCGGGATGCGTGGATGTTATTTTGACGTCGACCGGCGCGAATACGTATTTAATGGATTACGAGCAGGCGGTGGAGTTGATGCATAAGCGTCAGGGGCGACCGCTGGTGATGATCGATATTGCCGTGCCGCGTGACATCGATCCGGAAGTCTCTCAAATTGAAGGGGTTACTTTATATAACTGGGATGATTTGGAACAGGTCGTCGATGAAAATAAAGAAATGCGGGCTCAGGAAGCGGAAGCGGCGCGCATATGGTTGCGCCGAGCGATATGATGGACGGTCGCATTGCGGTGCTGCGCGAAGCGTTGGATGAAGCGGGTTACAGCGATGTGGCGATTATGAGTTACGCGGCGAAATATGCGGCCGCTTACTATGGTCCGTTCCGTGATGCTGTACATTCGGCGCCGCAGTTCGGAGATCTCAAAACCTATCAAATGGATCC
Source organism: uncultured Veillonellaceae bacterium (assembly GCA_900556745.1). Taxonomy (GTDB): domain Bacteria; phylum Bacillota; class Negativicutes; order Veillonellales; family Negativicoccaceae; genus Negativicoccus. The sequence continues at coordinate 12,520 of USPU01000012.1, read as the reverse complement.
GGCGAATGCGCGTGAAGCCTTGAAAGAAATCGAACTGGACTTGTTGAAAGGCACCGACGCGATCATCGTGAAACCGGCACTGGCGTATCTTGACGTCGTACGTGCGGCGCGTGAAATTACCCATTTGCCGATCTGCGTGTATAACGTCAGCGGTGAATACGCGATGGTCACAGCGACGGACTCCTGGTCAAGGCGGGATCGGGCGCGGCGACGATGGGCGTTCCCGACAGCCCAGGGATTCCTTCGGAAATTGCAGCAGATACTCTGACGATTCCGCATAATAATCCGGACGCGGTCAAAGAACTTTTTGCCCAATATGGCGATGAAATTGCCGCCGTGATTGTGGAAGGCGTCGCGGGTAACATAGGTTGCGTATTGCCGCAGCCGGGCTATTTGCCGCTCTTGCACGAATTGACGCAGAAAGCCGGCGCGCTTTTGATTGTCGATGAAGTCATGAGCGGTTTTCGCGCGGCGGCCGGTGGTGCCTGTGAATATTTTGACATCACACCGGACTTAATTTGCCTCGGTAAAGTAATCGGCGGCGGTTTACCTGTCGGTGCGTTCGGCGGTAAACGCGAAGTGATGGAAAATTTGGCGCCGCAAGGACCGGTGTATCAGGCGGGGACGCTTTCGGGCAATCCGCTCGTGGTAACGGCAGGATTGGCGACAATGAATAAATTGTCCGCGGACCGTTTTACAGAATTGGCTGCAAAAACGGAAACGTTGTGCCAAGGCTTGGAAGCGGCGGCGCAAGAAGCGGGAGTATCGATCATAGTGCATCGGATCGGTTCGATGTTCACCGTGTTTTTCAGTGAACATGAAGTCACGGATTACGATACGGTAGCGACTTCGCACTTGGATGAATTTAATGTTTATTTCATCGCGATGCTGGAGGCCGGTGTGTATTTAGCGCCGAGTCAATTCGAATGCGGCTTTATGTCGCTTGCGCATACGGATGAAGATATTCGCCAAACGCTTGCTGCAGCGCGCAAAGCGTTCCAAAAAGCAGCGGTTTTTCGGGAGCACAAAGGGCGTAAATAGGGAGTGGTTCGGCGCTCAATAAGAAGCTGTCTGCAGTTGCAGTTGTCGCAGTGGCGCGGTCCTCTCGCGTATGGTAAAATAAAGAAGGAGTAGTGTTTGGTGGTAGAAATGCTGATTTCAATCGTTGTTCCTTTTTTCAATGAAGAGGACAATATATTGCACTTTTACGATGCGTTATGCGAAGTGGTTGCGCATCGTGATGAATCATTTGAGTTTTTATTTATCGATGACGGCTCAAGTGATCGCACACCGTTGATTTTAACGGAGCTTGCGGAACGGGATGCTCGCGTGACAGCTTTTATTTTGGCACGCAATTTCGGACATCAAACCGCACTTACCTGCGGCTTGGATCATGCCCGCGGCGATGCGGTGGTTACCATGGATGGAGACATGCAGCATCCGCCGACGATGATACCGGACCTGCTGGATAAATGGTATGACGGTTATGAAGTGGTACAGACGGTACGGCTTTCGACCGCCAATGTCGGTGCGTTCAAAAAATGGACATCGAAACTCTATTATCGTTTTATTAATTCTATTTCCCAAGTGCAGATTACCGAAGGCGGTTCCGATTTTCGCCTGATTGATCGCAAAGTGGCGGACAGTTTGTTGCTGTTTCGCGAAAAGGCGCGATTTATTCGCGGCCTGGTGAGCGATATCGGTTATCGGCAAACGCAAATTACATTCCGTGCACCAGCGCGCTATGCCGGCGAAAGTAAATTTTCGTTGCGCAAGATGGTGCGGTTTGCCTTGGACGGAATTACTTCATATTCGACGTTGCCGCTGCGCATGGCTCTTTATGTGGGAGTGTTGTCAGGCATCGGCAGCTTGCTTTTGATCATCTATGTGCTGTTGATTAAGTATTATTTCCTGGAAGCGGTTCCCGGTTGGGCCACGCTTGCTGTGATGATGTTACTTTTCGGCGGCTTGCAGTTGATCTTTTTGGGAATTATCGGTGAGTATATCGGGCGCATTTTTGCGGAGGTAAAGGATCGACCTCTGTATTGGTTGCGCGGTACGGTGAATCAGAAAACGAGACATTAACGACAAGACACAAGGGTGTGCCGAAGCGCATATGCGCGCGGGGGAACCAAATGTTTTCGGGGTGTATCTTGCAAAAGACGGTCAGCTCTTGGCCGAACCCGGCAGCTAACCTCGCAGGCGGAAGGGAGCATGATGACGAGAATACGACACTGGGCTTGTATGGCGATGTTTTTGGTAGTACCGATGGCGGTGGGCGCTACCTATCATCCGGGAGATATCGGCGAAGATATCTCGACGATTCAGCATCGTTTGGGAACGCTAGGGTATCATTTGGACGCGGACGGCGTATACGGTCCGGCAACGGAAGATGCGATTCGAGAATTTCAGGCGGCGCATGGTTTGGAAGCGGACGGTTTGGTCGGCCCGGCTACCTACCGCGCGTTGTTGAGCCGTGATATACCTACCAGCCGCGGCGATTTTTCGACGATGTTGGTGCGGCGACTGATCTCCGTAGCGCAGGAATGTATCGGTGTGCCGTATCTTTTTGGAGGTTCTACTCCCAGCGGTTTTGATTGCTCGGGATTCGTTCAGTTTGCTGCCAAAGCGGCCGGACTGGTATTGCCGCGGTCGGCCGATGAACAATACCACATGGGGCGTAGCGTGAGTCGCAGTCAAATGCAGCCGGGTGATCTGGTCTTTTTCTCGACATATACGGACGGTGTATCGCACTCGGGTATTTACCTGGGAGGCGATCGCTTTATCAGTTCTACATCGAGTCGCGGCGTAGTCATCGACAGCTTGGCGGAGGGCTACTGGAGCGATTGCTATGTGGGGGCAAAACGGTTAATCTAAGAGGCGCAAGCCTCTTTTTTTATGAAATAAACATTTGAAGGATCGATCAGATAATGAACGAATGGATTACAGCGCAAAACCTGGCATTTTGGTACGACAAAGAGCCGGTATTTAACGCCATTAACTTTACGCTGGCGCACGGCGGATTTACTTTAATCGTCGGTCCGAACGGCGCGGGGAAAACAACGTTGCTGCGGTTGTTGGCGGGACTCCTGACGCCGGCCGAGGGAACGCTTACGATTGCCGGCCAATCGCCGCAGGCTTGGCAACGCGCCGGCGGTATCGGTTTTGTTCCTCAGCATTATAATCAAAATACGGCTTCGTTTCCCGCGACGGTGAATGAGGTGGTCGATCTCGGCTTTTGGGGAACCGAGATTTCACATGCCGAACAGACCGAACAGCGTCAAGCATTGCTTGCGAAAGTGGGAATGGCGGAATGGGCACATAAGCGCATCGGTGATCTGTCGGGAGGGCAGCAACAACGTGTCATGCTGGCGCAGGCGATCGCTGCGCGGCCGGCTCTGCTGCTTTTGGATGAGCCGACCAGCGGGATCGACTATACGGCGGGCAATATGCTGCTGGATTTGCTCAGCAACATTCAGGCGGAGCAGCAGACGACGATCATCATGGTGACGCATGATATCGCGCGCGCGTTGCCGCATGCCGATCGGGTGCTTTGCATCGACCGTACGCTTTGTTATGACGGTCCGCCGCATCAGTTTATTACCAACCATGCGACCGGAATGCATATGGCGGAGGTGGTCGGATGATGGAAATGCTCAGTTACGAATTTATGCAGCGCGCATTTTTGGCCGGTCTTATTGTCGCGTTACTTTGTCCTTTAGTCGGGATGTTTGTCGTGATCCGGCGGCAGTCGCTTTTGGGAGACGGTTTGGGGCATATCGCCTTTGCCGGTGTGACGGGAAGCGCGTTGCTCGGCATTAATCCCGCGATCGGCGCGGTCATTTTGACGCTCGCCGCCGCAGGCGGTATTGAAATCGTGCGACGCAAGCATCTGCAATACGGCGATATGGGGTTGGCGTTGTTTTTCTACGGCGGTTTGGCGTTGGCGGTCGTGTGCAGTTCGCTTGCACGGATTCCGAATACAAGTCTGATGAGTTTTCTTTTCGGCAGCATTTTAACCGTCAATTGGGCGAATATTGGAGCGATTGCGATCATTGCATTGATTGTCATTTTGTTGCTCGGAAAATTTCATACGCCGCTGTTGTTGGCCAGTTTTCAGCCGGATATCGCACATACGCGCGGGATTCGTTTGGAACGCATGAATATGTTTTTCGCCTTGCTGGTGGCGGCGGTCGTAGTGATCGGCATGTCGATCGTAGGTATTTTACTTGTAAGCGCGCTCATGATTGTACCGGTCGCGGCGGCTCATTTATGGCGGCGAGGTTTCAAAAAGACCGCTGCCATTGCGGTCGGTTACTCACTTTCTATGGTCTTGTGCGGCCTGTGGGGCGCGTACGCATGGGATCTTGCGCCCGGCGGAACCATTGTCTTAACCGGTCTGGCGTTGTACACATTGACAGCCGTTTTGGCACCGTTTTTACATCCCCGAAACGGTGCGTAAACGAAACGTCGCGCGAATACGGTATAATAAAACTATGAACGGGGTGATTGCATGAAGCGTACGCTGGCATTAATTCAGCTGCATGTCGAAGCGGGAGATAAAGCAACCAACATAACGAATGCATTTGCTCACATTAAAGAAGCGGCTTCTAAGGCCGATATTATCGTGTTACCGGAAATGTGGACAACGGGTTACAATTTGAGCCGTTTAAGTCAGCAGGTAACGCACGAAGGCGATGAACTGCTGCAACGGCTGGAGGCGTTTGCCCGCGAGCGGAAAAGTGGATCGTAACCGGCAGCTTGCCGACGAAAGAAAATGAAAAAGTGTACAATCGTACGCATTGTTTCGGACCGGACGGAGCGGTGGCGCAGTACGACAAGACCCATCTTTTCAGCTTGCTTTCCGAACCGGATAACTTTGCGGCGGGAAATCAAATCGTTTCGGCGAAGCTCGCGGACATTCATTGCGGTTTATCCATTTGCTACGATTTACGTTTTCCGGAACTGTATCGCAAACTGGCTCTGGACGGTGTTACGCTCGTCTTTGTGCCGGCGGAATGGCCGACTTCGCGGCTGGTCGCGTGGAAAAATCTGATTCAGGCGCGCGCCATCGAAAACCAGATGTATATTTGCGCGGTGAATGCGGTCGGCATCTTTAAAAATAATATCTTCGCCGGGCACTCCGCCCTGATTGATCCGATGGGGGAAAACGTAGTAAAAGGCGATCAAAACGAAGCCATTTTGTATGGCGAATATGACAGCGACGTAGTCGAGAAAACACGCGCCCGAATGAGCGTTTTTGCCGATCGCCGTCCCGGGGTTTATGGCGGCGAGTAACCGGCATTGCATTGTTCGCAACGGGGGCGCATGGTATAATAAGCACACATCGAACAGTGCTGGGGGGAACATATAAAGCATGAAAGGTAATGAAATTCGTGAGCGTTATTTACGCTTTTTTGAAGGGCGCGGGCATTTGCATCTGCCCAGCTTTCCGTTGATTCCGAAAGATGATCCGAGTTTGCTTTTGATCGGGGCCGGTATGGCGCCGTTAAAACCTTTTTTCACGGGGAAAGTAGAACCGCCGGCGATTTGGAGAATGTCGGCAGAACCGCGCGTCACCATACATTTTTTGAAATGTTGGGGAACTTTTCATTCGGCGATTATTTTAAGCAGGATGCCATTCAATGGGCCTGGCAGTTTCTCACGGAAGAACTGCAGCTGGATCCGGAGCGTCTGTATGTGACAATCCATCCGGACGACAAGGAAGCCTATGTGATTTGGCATGAAAAGGTAGGCTTGCCGGATGAGCGCATCTATAAGTTGGAAGATAACTTCTGGGAAATCGGCGAAGGTCCGTGCGGCCCCTGCAGCGAAATTTTTTACGATCAGGGCGAATCGTTCGGTACCGGTCCCGAAAATGCAATGGGCAGTGACGGCGATCGGTTCCTGGAAATTTGGAACCTCGTATTCACGCAGTACAATCGGACGAAAGACGGTCAATACGAGCCGCTCGCCAAGAAAAACATCGATACCGGCGCAGGTCTCGAACGACTGGCGGCCGTTTTACAGAAAAAACGCAACAACTTTGAAACGGATTTGATTTTTCCGATTATTGAACGCGCGGCGGTGCTGGCGGGGACGAAATACAATACCTCGGCGGAGACCGACGTTGCGCTTAAAGTGATTGCCGACCATTCGCGGGCGGTGACGGCGCTGATCGGCGACGGCGTACTGCCGTCCAATGAAGGCCGCGGCTATGTATTGCGCCGAATCTTACGACGGGCGGTACGACAGGGCAAATTGCTCGGTATTAACCAACCGTTTATGGCCGAGTTGGTGGACTTAGTCATTGATTTGTTGGGACAGGGCTTGCCGGATCTTTTTGAAAAGAGAGCTTATATTAAAAAGATTGCGGCCAGCGAAGAAGCTCGTTTCCAAAAAACGCTGGACCAGGGCAGCTTGCTGTTGCAGGAGAAAATAGATGCCGCAAAAGAGCAACAAAAAACATCGCTCAGCGGCGAAGATGTTTTCCAATTGTATGATACGTACGGATTCCCTTGGGAACTGACCGAAGAAATTGCCGCCGAAGCAGGACTTGCGATCGACATTGACGGCTTTAAAACGGCGATGAAAACGCAACGCGAACGCGCGCGTCAGGCGCGTGCGAAAGTGTCCGCGAAGGTCGCGACACCGGATACTACCCGTTTGGCGGGGGCCGGTAAGACGGCCGATGAAACGGCGACGGCCAGTGAGATTTTGATGCTCGGTCGCGACGGTGTCGAAATCGAATCGGCTTCCGACGGCGAATCGGTACTCATTATTTTGGCCACGAATCCGTTCCATGCCGAAGGCGGCGGTCAGCTGGGCGATATCGGCGAACTGCAAAGCGCTACGGGCAAAGTAGAGATTACCGATACGAAGAAAAACCCGGACGGCACGATGTATCTCCTGGGGGATGTCACCGAAGGAACGATCGAACGCGGCGAGGAAGTGACGCTCGCCGTCGATACGGAACGTCGTCATGATATGGCGCGCAATCATACCGCAACACACCTTTTACAAGCGGCGTTGCGCCATGTACTGGGCGATCATGTCACGCAGGCGGGTTCGGTCGTAATGCCGGAACGTTTACGTTTTGATTTTACGCATCCCGAACCGCTTTCCTCTGATGAATTGAAAGCGGTCGAAGCGGAAGTCAATGAACGCATTTTGGCCGGCATTGCTACGAATATTCGCGAACTGCCGATCGAAGAAGCCAAAGCATTGGGCGCCATCGCACTCTTCGGCGAAAAATACGGAAACATCGTTCGGGTGGTCGAAGTACCGGAGGTCAGCATCGAATTATGCGGCGGCAGTCATGTCCGCAACACCGGTGAAATCGGTTCCTTCCGAATCCTTTCGGAAAGCGGTATCGGTTCCGGTATTCGTCGCATCGAGGCCGTGACCGGTCATGCCGCATATCGGTTGGCGCAACAGGATACGAATGATCTGGCGCAGGCGGCGGAGCTTTTAAAAGCACGTCCGCAGGAATTGCTGGAAAAATTGGAAAAATTGCTGGCGGAAAAGAAAGCATTGACGCAAGAACTTTCTTCATTGCATCAGGCGCAGGCCAAAGACCAGGTCGGTGATCTGGTGAAAAATGCAGTTACGCAAGACGGTCTGCGGATTGCCAGCGGCGTTGTGGAAGTGGCGGACGTACAGGAATTACGTGCCTTGGGCGATATGCTCAAAGCACGCGATGATATTCAGGCGCTTTTATTGGGCGCGCAAATCGGTGAAAAAGTAAATTTAGTGGCTATGGCGGACGCGACCGCAGTGGCTCGCGGTATTCATGCGGGTAATGCGGTCAAAGCGGCGGCCAAAGTAGCCGGCGGCGGCGGTGGCGGTCGTCCGGATATGGCGCAGGCAGGCGGCAAAGATCCGGCTAAGCTTGGTGAAGCGATTGAGGCCGGCGTGGCAGTGATGCTGCAAGCCTTGGCGTGAGAGGGGGACTATCGTGGCAGTGAATGATGAAACCAAATTTTATGCACCTATAAAAAAAGGGGATTCGGAAGTATCCTTGATGCTTCGTGAGGTCATTGCGGCGATGCGTGAGAAAGGTCATGATCCGGTCGTACAGCTGGCAGGATACCTGTTGTCCGGCGATCCGACTTATATTACCAGTCACCGAAATGCACGTAATTTGATTCGCGGATTTGAACGCGATCGTATTTTGGAAGACTTGATTACGTCGTACGTAGCCCAAGATCGCCAATGAAACGGATTTTAGGGCTGGATGTCGGTACGAAACGCACGGGCATTGCCGTGAGCGACCCGCTCGGTTTGACGGCGCAGGCGGTGGAAACGTGGGAGCATGTTTCCCGCAACGCCGATTTGGAACGCATGGCCGAATGGGCGCACCATTATGATGCAGCGAAGATTGTGGTCGGTTTACCGAAGAACATGAACGGAACGATCGGTGAAAGAGCGGAAAAAACGCAAAAGTTTGCGGCGCGTTTACAACGTCTGCTCCCCGATACCGAAATTGTTTTTTGGGATGAACGACTTACGACAGTCGCTGCCCAAAGAAGTCTCTTGGCGGGTAACGTGCGTCGCGATAAGCGGCGCACTGTTGTTGACCAATTGGCCGCAGTGCTTATATTGCAAGGGTATTTGAATGCCATCGCACAGAAAGAAGGGGTAGACAATGGAAAAGCAACCGGAACAGGAACTGCAAAATGATGAAGAAGTAGTCATCGTGGAAGTGGAAGGACCGAACGGCGAAGAGCAGTACTATGCGCAAGATATTATTATTCCGTACAACGGCAAACAATTTGCCGTGCTGGTGTCCATCCCCGATGATGACGCACCGGAAGACGAAGAGCCGGAACTGATTTTAGCTCGCATGGATACGACCGAAGATGGCGAGATCGAATATGTATCGCCGGAAGAAGATGAATTTGAAGCGGTCCAAAAATTGTACGACGATATGTTCGAAGCGGAAGATGAAGAATAAAAAAACACATCGGCTGGACAAGCCGATGTGTTTTTATTTGCGACAATTTTGGGCGAATTCGTAGCGGGTGGCTATGGTATAATAAATTCGAGGTGAAAACATGCGGAAATGGTTGCCGGTAGGGCTGTTGGTCGTTGCCGTGTTATGGCTTGTCGCGACGGCACATTTGCCCCCGCAAGATGCAAGAGAAGAAGGGGCGATCCCCGTCAGGGAGAAGCTGGTGGTGTATTCGGATATGCCGCCGGATATTATCCAAACCTTGGCGGAGGTCTATCGCAATGAACAGCAGGTGGAACTTACCCTGATACCCTTGACCGGAGATCAGATTATAACCCATCTGAAGTCACCGGGAAATACGCCTGCACCGGATCTTGTCTGGGCGAGTCAGGCGACGTTGCAAGAGCTCGCTCGCTTTGATCTGTTGCAGCCGTACATGTCGGAACAAACCGATCTCGTCGCGCAACAATTCAAAGATGAAAACGGACTGTGGACCGGTACCTGGTATATTCCGATCGTGTTTGTCGTGACCAATGATTACTATCATTCCATGTCGAAACCGTTGCATTCGTGGCAGGATTTGACAGCGCATAATGATGTTCGTATTACCATGACCGATTTCGTAGCGGCGGATCTCTCCGCAGAGCTTTTATACTCGATGGTAGAACAATACGGACATGCGGAAGCATTCCGCAAGCTGGATTTTATTCATCGGCATGTAGTACAGTATTCGAAATATTTGTCGACACCGGTACGCGTGCTGGCGATGCAAAAAAGTGACGTGGCTATTGCCGATGCGTCTACCGCACGCGAATTTATGGTGCAGGGTTTGCCGCTGACCATGATTTATCCGCAGGACGGTACAGCGTACTACTTATACGGTATCGGGATTCCCAAATCGACACCGCGGGCGCAGGAAGTCGGCGCCTTGCTGAATTGGGTGATGGAAGGGCATGCGTTTACGCCTTTGCATCGCAAGCATTATTATTTTTACTATACCGGCTTTCCGAGTGCGCAGGTAGTGGATTCCGAAAATCGGGATTTGCAACTCTGGTCACTCCATAAAGCCTATACGCCGACCGGACGCAAAGCGTTGTTGGCGGCGTGGTTGAAGGAAGTACGATTCGCAGGAAAGGAAGTTGAATGAAACAAGTCGCAGTGATCAGCCTGGGCTGTTCAAAAAATTTAGTCGATGCCGAAATGATGATGGGGTTGTTGCAAAAGGCGCAATGGCAATTGACGGAGGATCCGGCGCAGGCGGATGTCATCGTCGTCAATACCTGCACGTTTATCGAAGCGGCTAAGGAAGAGTCTATTCAGGAAATTTTGCAGGCGGCGCAATATAAAGAAACCGGTCGCGCGCGGCTGCTGGTTGTCACCGGTTGTTTGAGCCAGCAATTCCGTGAAGAGTTGTTTCGTGAGATTCCGGAAATTGATATTTTGCTGGGCACGGAATCATGGGAACGCATTGTGGAAGCGGTGGAGCGTTTTGAACGTGAAGGCAAGTCACATGTCGCTTACTTTGATCGGGCACCGCTGCCGGATTTGGCCGCTTTGCCGCGCGAGCGTACCACTCCGCATTACAGTGCGTACGTCAAGGTGGCGGAGGGCTGCAGTAACGGTTGCGCGTTTTGCCTGATTCCCTACGTGCGTGGACGTTTTCGCAGTCGAAGTGTAGCATCCATCGTTAGTGAAGTGCGAAAAATGGCGCAGGAGGGTGTCCGTGAAATTAATGTCATCGCGCAGGATACCACAAGGTACGGTCGCGACTTGGAAAATCCGACGACTCTTGCCGCATTATTGCGGGAGTTGACTGCGATTGAGGGCATTGAATGGGTGCGACTTTTATATTTATACCCGAAATATTTTACGGATGAACTCTTACAGGAAATCGTTACGAATCCTAAAATCTGCAAATATATCGATATCCCGTTGCAACACATCAGCGATCGCATTTTGCAGCGCATGAATCGTCGTGACCGCAAAGCGGATATTATCAGTTTGCTTGAAAAAGTGCGCGCGCAGGCCGTTCCGATTACCTTGCGTACGACGTTTATCGTCGGTTTTCCCGGTGAAACGGAAGCCGATTTTAAAGAACTTTGCGAACTCGTGAAAAAAATCCGTTTTGATCGCGTGGGTGTATTTCCCTATTCGCAGGAAAACGGCACGCCGGCGGCGCGTATGCCGGAGCAGGTGCCCGACGAAATCAAACGCCAACGTTACGATATTCTGATGTCCATGCAAGCGGCGATTTCCGAACAGCTTAATCGTGAAAGCGTCGGTCAGGAAACGGTCGCCCTGATTGAAACGGCGGCGACGGCGGGGACCCCGGCGGAAGGACGTTTGATCAGCCAGGCGCCGGATGTGGACGGTAAAGTGTATTTGGAAAATGAACCGGATTTACTGCCGGGTGATTTCGTACCCGTAAAAATTATGGCAGGCTACGCTTACGATGTCGTAGCGGAGTCGATCGGACCGGCCTACTGATGCGGTCTTTGATGCCGAAAGCGCTGCATGAAGCATTGCTGCAAAGCGGTTTACGCATAGCGACTGCAGAGTCTTGCACCGGCGGTATGCTCGCGGCCGCGCTGACGGATCGGGCGGGCAGTTCCGCTTACTTCGAGGGCGCGATAGTTGCGTATCAGGAGCGTCGTAAAGAAGCGTGGCTCGGTGTGCGCGCCGAAACACTCGCGCGGTATACCGCCGTTTCCGAAAAAACAGCGCAGGAAATGCTCATGGGAATTTTGGGCAGCGCCGCGGCCGATATAGGCTTAGCCACGACAGGATATGCGGGGCCGGGCGGCGGCACGGTGAGCGAACCTTGCGGCACGGTGTATATCGCCTGTGGCAGCAAAACGGATTATAAGGTACACCGCTGCGTGTTTAGCGGTACGCGTGAGGAAGTGCGCGCAAGCGCTGTCCGATTCGCACTGGAACAATTGACAACATGGTTACAGACACATTCGAAGGAGGATACGATTGATGGAAAATAATAGCCTGAATGAAGGTAAAGTAAAAGCACTGGAACGCGCGATGAAACAGATCGAGCGGGATTTCGGTGCGGGCGCCGTCATGCGTTTGGGAGATGTCGGCTCCAACATGAATTTGGAAGTTGTTTCTTCGGGCTCACTGGCGTTGGATTTGGCGTTGGGCATCGGCGGTTTTCCGCGCGGACGTGTCATTGAAATCTACGGTCCGGAATCGTCCGGTAAAACAACGATCGCCTTGCATGCGATCGCACAGGCGCAAAAACAGGGCGGTATCGCCGCTTTTATCGATGCGGAACACGCGCTGGATCCGATTTACGCGCGCCATCTCGGTGTCGACACACAGAATCTTTTGATTTCGCAGCCGGATACCGGTGAACAGGCACTGGAAATTTGCGAGATGCTGGTGCGCAGCGGCGCGATTGATATTATCGTTATCGACTCGGTGGCGGCGCTGGTTCCGAAAGCGGAAATTGAAGGAGAAATGGGCGATTCGCACGTCGGTTTGCAGGCTCGTCTGATGAGCCAGGCGCTGCGCAAATTGACCGGCATCATCAGCAAATCCAAGACGATCGTTATC
>USPU01000011.1 GCA_900556745.1 uncultured Veillonellaceae bacterium | reverse complement strand
CGGAAACGCTCAATAAAGCTCGTTTGGCCATAGTCATTCCTCCTCCGACGCCGTACGCCGTACCACTTTACGTTCCGCTATACAAAGTTCGTCACGGCATAACGCCGCCATCGCCTCTACATAGGTCGGATGTTCTACTGTTAAAATACGTTCGGCAAGTGACGCTTCGTCATCACTTGCAAATACCGGTACCGCCGTTTGCATAATAATCGGCCCGCTGTCCATGCCCGCATCGACAAAATGCACGGTGCAACCGCTCACTTTAACGCCGGCCTCAATCGCCTGACGTTGCGCATGCAATCCGGGGAATGACGGTAAAAGCGCCGGATGAATATTGACGATCCGTCCCCCATACACCGCCAAAATCGGCGCGCCGATAATCCGCATATAGCCCGCGAGGCAAATATAATCGGGCGCGTACGGACGCAGCATTTCCACCACCGCGTTTTCGTAAGCGTCTTTATCCGCAAATTCCCGCGGCGCAAACGCGTGGCAATCGATTCCCGCCGCTCGCGCCATCGCAAGCGCGGGGGCGTCGGGATGATCACTGAACAAAACGACCGGCCGCCCCGCGATCAAACCGCGACGGCACGCGTCGATCAGCGCCCGGGCATTGGAACCGCGCCCGGACGCAAAGATGGCTAACTTTTTCATACTACACACCGCTGACGACAACTTCGCCGTCCGTTGTGACTTCTCCTACGCGATACGCGGTTTCGCCGCGATCCGCCAAGTTCTGCAAGGCTTTTTCCGCGTCTTCGGGCGCGACGATGACGAGCATGCCGAGCCCCATATTGAACGTGCGGTACATCTCATGCTGCGAGACATTGCCCCATGACGCAAGCGAACCGAAAATCGGCGGCACCGGATAGCTCGTGCCGTCAATATGCGCGCCCAATCCTTTCGGCAACACGCGCGGAATATTATCGTAAAATCCGCCGCCGGTAATATGCACCATACCTTTGACGTCGACCGCGTCCAAAAGCGGCAAAATCGCTTTCGGATACAAGCGCGTCGGCGTGAGCAATTCCTCACCGAGCGGACGTTCCAAACCCGGATAAACTTGGTCCAATTGGAGCTCTTCACGTGAAATAATGCGCCGCACGAGCGAATAACCGTTCGAATGCACGCCGCTCGACGGCAAACCGATAATCACATCGCCCGACGCAATGCGTTCGCCGGTGATAATTTTTTCACGATCCACGAGGCCGACGGCGAATCCCGCCAGGTCATAATCGCCCCGCGCGTAGAAACCGGCCATTTCCGCCGTTTCCCCGCCCAAAAGCGCGCAGCCGGATTCCTGACAGGCCGCCGCGACGCCTTTCACAATGGTTGCGATCTGTTCGGGAACGAGTTCACCGGTCGCAATATAATCGAGGAAAAAAAGCGGACGCGCGCCCTGCACGAGCACGTCATTCACGCACATCGCCACGCAGTCCTGCCCGATCGTGGTGTGTTCGCCGCGATCAATAGCCAACCGCAGCTTGGTGCCGACGCCATCCGTACCGGCCACCAGCACCGGCTCTTTCATGGCGATCGCGCCCAGCGAAAAAAGTCCGCCGAAACCGCCGACCTCGCCCAACACTCCATCGGTATAGGTCGCCTTAACGGCATCTTTCATCAGTTCCACCGCCCGATTTCCCGCGTCAATATTGACGCCGGCAGCGGCATAAGTCAGTGCTTCCCGTTCGTTTACGGACATACTTCCTCCTGTTCCGGGATCGGTCCCCGATAATCGCCGTCAAAGCAGGCAAAGCAAAGATCCTCTTTACGCAAACCCGCAATCGCTTTGGCCAAACCTTCCTGCGACAGGAAATGCAAACGGTCGGCGCCGATATGTTCGCGAATTTCTTCCACCGTATGCGTGACCGCGATCAGCTGATTCCGCTCCGAAGTATCAATGCCGAAATAGCAAGGATATTCCACCGTCGGTGAGGAAACGCAAAGCGCGATTTCTTTGGCGCCCGCGTTGCGCAATAAATTGATAATAATCCCGCTCGTCGTGCCGCGCACGATCGAATCGTCCACCAAGACGACGCGCTTGCCGGCGACGTTGTTGATGACCGGGTTAAGTTTCATTTTGACGGAACGTTCCCGCATCTCCTGCGTCGGCTGAATAAAGGTGCGCCCCATGTAGCGGTTTTTAATCAGACCTTCCGCGTAGGGAATACCCGACGCGCGCGCATAGCCGATCGCCGCGACATTGCCGGAGTCCGGCACGCTCATGACGAGATCACCGGTGAAACCGGATTCTTCCCATAACCGGGCGCCCATGTTGAGACGCGCATCGTACACGCTTTCCCCGTCCAAAACGGAATCGGGACGCGCGAAATACACGTATTCAAATGAGCAGCGCGCTTGCCGACGCTTGCTTTGCGGCGTGACCAGAGAGCTGAAATGCGGACCGTCCGCGGCGATGCGCACGATTTGTCCCGGCGCGATGTCGCGGACGAATTTCGCGCCGACCGAATCCAGCGCGCAGGTTTCCGACGCCAAAACCCAGCCGGTATCCGTCGCGCCGAGGCACAGTGGACGATAGCCTTGCGGATCGCGCACGCCGTACAGTTCCGTCGCCGTCGCGACCACTAAGCAGTACGCGCCGTCGATTTGCTGACACACATCTTGCAAACGCTCCGTGACGTCGCCGCCTTCGGAACGCGCGAGCAAGTTAATGATGACTTCCGTGTCCATCGTCGTGCGAAATGTCGTGCCGAGCTTAATTTGTTTTTCCCGCAGCAAGCGCGCGTTCACAAGGTTGCCGTTATGCGCGATCGCGACCGGACCGAGATCCGTCTCCACCTGCAGCGGCTGCACGTTTTCTTTAATGCTGGCGCCGGTCGTGGAGTAACGCACATGACCGATCGCGATTTTGCCGTTATCCGCCGGCAAATCACGGAACACTTCCGTGACCAGACCCATGTCCGCCTGCGTCGTCATCGTTTGGCCGTCGGCGACCGTGATCCCGGCGCTTTCCTGACCGCGATGCTGCAACGCAAATAAACCGTAGTAGGCGGAAAGAGGCACCGAGGTGTCGGGGTCATAGATCCCGAACACCCCGCACTCTTCCTCAATGCGGTCCCATATGGAATCGTACGCCATCAGTTTTCTTTTCCTGTCAGGCGGCGCAGCATTTCATGATACGCCTCTTCCACATTACCGAGATCGCGACGGAAACGATCTTTGTCGAGTTTTTCCAAGGTGTTCGCATCCCAGAAGCGGCAGGTGTCCGGAGAGATTTCATCGCCGAGCAAAATGTTGCCTTCCGTGTCTTTGCCGAATTCCAATTTGAAGTCAACCAAAATAACTTCTTTTTCCGCCAGGAATTGTTTCAGAACATCGTTGACCTTGAACGCGAGTTTCGTGATGGTGTCCAAGTCTTCCTGCGACGCGATGTTGAGCGCGCGAATGTGGTACGTATTGATCAGCGGATCATCGAGCGCGTCATCTTTCAGGCAGAATTCAATCGTCGGGAAAGCGAGTTCTTCGCCTTCTTCGCGGCCGTAGCGTTTCGCCATCGAACCGGCGCAGCGGTTGCGGATAATGACTTCCAACGGAATGATCGAAAGTTTTTTGACGCGCTGTTCACGGTCATCCAAGCGTTCGATGAAATGCGTCGGCACGCCGTTTTTCGCCAAAAGATCAAAGAAGAATGTCGTAATCTTATTATTTAATACGCCTTTGTCGGTAATGGTGCCTTTTTTCGCGCCGTTGAATGCCGTCGCGTCATCTTTATAACGAACGATAACTTCGTCGTCGCGATCCGTTTTGAATACCTGTTTCGCTTTGCCTTCGTACATCATTTCCAATTTTTCCATCATGACCCTCTTTCTCCGTCGTTCGGCGGAATCAATAAATGACTGTTCTGATTATAATTCAGCTTGCAGTTTCTGATCTTTCTTTTCCACTTTTTCGGCCTGTTCTTTGCGGTAATCGGCAAATTGCCGCGCGAGTTTTTCATCGCTTGCCGCGCCGATTTGGATCGCGAGCAGCGCCGCGTTTTTCGCGCCGCCGATGGCGACCGTCGCCACCGGCATGCCGCTCGGCATCTGCACAATAGCCAGCAACGCATCGAGCCCGCCTAAGCTGGCCGCCAACGGTACGCCGATCACGGGGCGGCAGGTCAAGCTTGCCACTACACCCGGTAAATGCGCGGCCGCGCCCGCGCCCGCGATAAAGCAGGTCGCACCGGCCGCTTCTTCATCATGCACAAATTGCGCCAATTTTTCCGGCGTGCGATGCGCCGACGCAATCGCCACACGATGTTCGACACCGAATTCTTTCAGGATGTTGACAGCGCCCTGCATGACTTTCCAGTCGGAGTCGCTGCCCATAACTACCGCTACTCTCATAGATCCTCCCTATTCGCTTAAAAAGATATAGCGCGCCACAATGAGCACCGCCAAGACATAGACGATCGGATGAACTTCCCGCGCTTTGCCCGTCACTATTTTCATCAACGGATAAGCGACCAGACCGGCCGAAATACCGTTGGCAATACTGTACGTAAACGGCATCATGACAATAGTCAAGAACGCCGGGAATACTTCCGTGAAATCGGAAAAATCAATTTGCTGCACGCCTTCGAGCATCAATGCGCCGACCAAAATCAGCGCCGGGCTCGTCGCGACATCCGGAATCAAAAGCATGACCGGTGTTAAGAACAAACTGATAATAAATAAGATACCACAAGTGACCGCTGTCAGACCCGTGCGTCCGCCCGCGCCGACGCCGGCCGCGCTTTCGACGAACGCCGTGACCGTGCTCGCGCCCAAAAGCGAACCGAGCGACACGCCGCACGCATCGACGAATAACGCCTTGCCCATGCCGGGGAAGCGTCCCGTTTTCGGATCGACGAGACCCGCTTTCGTCGCCGTGCCGATCATCGTGCCCATCGAGTCAAACAGTTCCACAAAGGTAAACGTAAAGATGATCGTAATCAGACCCATATGAACCGCGCCTAAAATATCCAACTGGAAGAATGCGTTATTGCTGAAATCCGGCAACATGAACGGCGTGAAATTCGGCGGCAACTGCGCCACGCCCGTCGCGTACGCGACTACCGTCGTCGTCAAAATGCCGATTAAAATCGAACCGTTAATCCCGCGGCCCATTAAAAGCGCGGTAAACAAAAGTCCGAACACCGTCACCAAGTGGCGCGGATTATCCAACGCGCCCAGTGTAAATAATGTATCATTCGTCGTCGCGACCGTATGTCCGCCGCCGGCCACCGCCGCCGCCAGCGTATCCGGCGAAAGCGATAAAACGACCGTCATCAGGCCGCTCATTTTCAAACCGATGATCGTAATGAAAAGACCGATCCCGACGGTAATCGCCGCTTTCAAACCGTTGGGAATGCCTTCAATAATCATTTGCCGCACATGCGTGAGCGTCAATACCAAGAAGACGAGTCCGGAAATAAAAACGGCGCCCAAAGCAGTTTGCCAAGGCACACCCATGCCCAGTACCACGGTAAACGCGTAAAAGGCGATCAAACCAACGCCCGGCGCCAAACAAATCGGGTAATTTACGAACAATCCCATCGCGATCGTAATGATGCCCGACGCGAGACAAGTCGCGATCAGCACCGCGTTTTTATCCATCCCCGCCGCACCCATGACGCTCGGTGCGACAAACAGGATGTACGCCATGGTGATGAACGTCGTAATCCCCGCCATGATCTCCGTCTTGACATCCGTATTGCGCTCTTTCAGCGCAAATAATTTCTCCAGCATAACTCCCTGCTTTCCGCCGCATTCACAGCTATAATTTCAAGGATAAATTCTAACTTTATTGTACAAAGCCGAACGAGCCATGTCAACGAAAAATCAGAATATAGATTTTTATTTATTGTTTATCGTTCTCTATGTTCCGAACATTTTTATTATATTTCCATTTTGAAGCGATCTCCTCCAAGTCATCGCTGATCGTTAAAATCGATTGCTCATCCGTCGGTAAAAAGCCCGACTGCAGCACGCGCTCGAAAAGTCGCGCCGCGCCGTCGTAAAACCCGCCGACATTGTACATGGAAACGCTGCCGTCAACCAGCGCCAAGTGGCGCCACGAAAGCACTTCATAAATTTCTTCCAGCGTGCCGACGCCGCCGGGCAGCGCCACAAAATGATCCCCGAGCTCGATCATGCGCGCTTTGCGCTCGTGCATCGTCGCGACGATTTCAAGCCTGTCCAAGCCGCGATGCGCCTGCTCTTTATCCACCAGAAAACGCGGCATGATACCCCAGGTTTTGCCGCCCGCCGCCATGACGCTGTCGGCGACAACGCCCATCAGACCGATTTTGCCGCCGCCAAAAACAAGCGTCGCGCCGAGCTCGCCGATGCGCGTCCCCAAAGCTACCGCCGCGTCACGGTACATGGCCTCATTACCGAAACGCGAACCGCAATACACAACGACTTTCAAGTTGTTTTCCAAACTCTCCGCATTCATTGCGCACCTTCATCATACGCGATCACATCGGCAACGACGGCCCCGCCCTTCGGCAGTGCGGACACTTCGACGCAAGTACGCGCCGGCTTGGTCGCTCCGAAAAATTCCGCGTACGCTTCATTGAGCGTTTGGAACCCGCCCATGTCGGTAATATAAAGCGTTACTTTGACGATATCTTCTTTCGAAAGTCCGGCCGCCGCCAAAATCGCCGCCGCATTAGTAAGCGCCTGTACGAGCTGGGATGTCGCGTCCTTTCGCAATTCCCCTGTGGCGGGATCCAAGCCCAACTGCCCCGACACATAGCACCAGCCGTTCGCCGTTTTCCCCTGTACATACGGGCCGACTGCCGCCGGCGCCTGATCAGTGATAATATTCGCCATACTGATTTCCTCCTTAATCTTCATCTGAGTATGTTTCTACTCGTATCATAGCCGAAAGAATGACCGGCTGCAAACACCGAGACCGCACTTGTTCCGTCAGTGATCATCCGTTTGCGTTGCCGCTCTCAGGTTGCAGTAAGATTAGCGGTTTGCTAAAATAAATACAAATCATTTTGGTGGACTCTGATGTTTTACCGCATTTCATTTTCTCATTTCGTTGTTCATGAGTTACGGCCGGACTTATTTTCTACGGACAGCCGTGTGAGGAGACGTATTATGAATCGCAAATTAACAGGCAAAGGCTTACGAGTTCGCGACCGTATGATCCAGGAAACCGCGCGCATCATCCGCGAACAAGGATTCAAGCAGGCGACCGTCCGCGCCATTTCCGAACGCGCCGGCGTGAATATCGCTTCGATCCGCTACTATTTCGGCTCGGAAGATGAGTTAATCGGCGCGGCCATCGACTATTTGATGAATAATTTTGAAAATATCGTTCACTACTTGGAAAAAGGGGATGTCGCTCCGGAAGATCGGTTATTTTCGTTTATGCGCAATTATTTGCGCTTAGCGAATATCCACCCCGCGCTGTACCGCTCGATTTCGTATTCGCCGACGGAAGAACATCAGAATACGTATTTCATCTACACCAATTTATTGCATGATCGTTGCTGGGATCCCATTTTGCGGACCATCTCCGAATATACCGGCATACGTGATCAGGCGCTCCTGCAAATCAAAACACTCCAGCTTTTCGCTTCCCTCGAATACCCGCTGATTCTCCATTCCAATCAATCGGATATGTCGGGCGTCAACTACATTTATCCGGATCATTTGGATGACTACATTCGCGTGCTGATCGCGTCTCTGAAGAATACCAAAGATATTCCGACAGGCAAATAAAACGCAAATCAATCAATAAAGAACACCTCGCAAAGCGAGGTGTTCTTCGTTTATTCGTGAAGCGATTCTTCGGCAAGCACGCGAGCGCAACGCGCGCATACGGTCGGGTGTTCCGCCGAGTCGCCGACGGTTTCGCTGTGAATCCAGCAACGCTCACATTTCGGAGCCGTTGATTTTTGAATTTCACAAATAAGATCCGGCGTCGTTTCGGCCGGCATGCCGGCAGCGCCTGCCGTGCCTTTGACGACTTCGACTTCGGAAACGATGGCGAGCGCCGCGAGTTCGTCGGCGATCCGCATCAATTCGTCATACGTTTCGCCGTCGGCGTGCAGAATGACTTTGGCATCGAGCGGATGCCCGATAACTTTATCCTGACGCGCCGCTTCCAGCGCTTTCAGGATATCCGTGCGCAAGGTGAGACGTTTTTCCCAGCGTTCGCCGAGTTCGGCGTCGCGATGTTCCGCCACCGGTTTCGGCCAATCGGTCAGATGCACGCTTTCCGCTTTAGCGTCGACCGCCGGCATCGCCTGCCAAATTTCTTCGGCGGTGAAGCTCAGTACCGGCGCGATCAGGCGCACGAGCGTTTGCAGAATTTGATAAAGCACCGTCTGCGCGGCGCGACGCGTCACGGAGGTCGCCGTTTCCGCGTACAGACGATCTTTGACGATGTCGAGATACATCGCGGAGAGGTCAACCGTGCAATAGTTATGAATGACGTGGTACATCACATGGAATTCATAATTCTCATACGCCTGCGTCACTTTTTCACGTACTTCTTCCAAACGCAAAAGCGCCCAGCGATCGATTTCTTCCAGTTGTTCATACGCCACGTCGTCGACGCCCGGTCGGAAATCGCTCAGGTTACCGAGCAGGAAACGGAACGTGTTGCGGATTTTACGATACACGTCGCTCATCTGCTTGACAATTTCCGGCGATAAGCGCACATCGCTCTGGTAGTCCGCGCTGGATACCCAAAGGCGCATCACGTCCGCGCCGAACTGGTTGATGATTTCCTGCGGCGCCACCGTGTTGCCGAGCGACTTGCTCATCTTGCGGCCTTCGCCGTCCATCGTAAAACCGTGCGTCAATACCGTTTTATACGGCGCGTGACCGTTGACGGCGACCGACGTCAACAAAGACGACTGGAACCAGCCGCGATGCTGGTCACTGCCCTCGAGGTACATCGAGGCCGGATACAACTCCGAGCCCTCCTGTTCGAGCACGCCGCTCCAGGTCGATCCGGAATCGAACCACACGTCCATGATGTTCGATTCTTTGGTAAACCCATGACCGCCGCAATGCGGACAGGCAAAGTTTTCCGGCAACAGCTCTTTCGCCTCGTATTTCCACCAGGCGTCCGTGCCTTCTTCCCGCACTTTGGCGCGAACAGTCGCCATCGTTTCGTCGGTGATGACGGCTTCATGGCAATCGTTGCAATAGAAAATCGGAATCGGCACGCCCCAAACGCGTTGGCGCGAGATGCACCAATCCTGGCGATCGGCGACCATGTTGTAGAGGCGTTCACGACCCCAGCTCGGGATAAATTCTGTATCGTTGACCGCTTTCAACGCGTCGTCGCGAAAATCATCGACGGAGGCAAACCATTGTTCCGTCGCCCGATAGATCACCGGATTTTTACTGCGCCAGCAGTGGGCGAATTGGTGATGCAACGTGCTCTTGCCGAGCAGCTTACCGGCATGCGCGAGCTTTTTGATAACCGCCACATCGGCGCCGTCCAAAACATTTAAGCCGGCGAGATCTTCGCCCGCTTCGGCGGTAAGATTGCCCTTGTCGTCAACCGGCGAGAGAATGTCCAAGCCGTATTTTTTGCCGACTTCAAAGTCTTCGACACCGTGGCCCGGCGCGGTGTGGACGCAACCCGTGCCGGCGTCAAGCGTGACGTGGTCACCCAAGATCACGGACGACGTGCGTTCGAGGAACGGATGATGGAAGATCATGCCTTCCAGTTCCTGTCCCTTCTTCGCTTCACTGACCACTTCGTAGGCGGCGATTTTACACGCGCCCAGCGCGGATTCCACCAGATCCTGCGCCATCAGGTAGTACTCGTCACCCGCTTTGACCCAGACGTAGTCGATCTCCGGATGCATAGCGATCGCCATATTGGCCGGCAAGGTCCACGGCGTCGTCGTCCAAATGACGCAGAATGCATTGTCTTCGTTCGCGCCCTCCGGCAGGAATCCGCGCGCGTCGATCAGCGGGAATTTGACGAAGATCGAAAACGATTTTTTATCCGCGTATTCGATTTCCGCTTCCGCCAGCGCCGTTTCGCACACCGGGCACCAGTACACGGTCTTGCGGCCTTTATAAATGTAACCTTTTTTCGCCATCTCTCCGAACACGGCGAGTTCGCGATCTTCCAATTTCGGATCGAACGTCAAGTACGGATGATCCCAATCGCCCATGACGCCGAAACGAATGAAGTCTTTTTTTTGAATTTCGATAAATTCTTTCGCGTAGGCGAGACATTTGGCGCGCAGTTCCAACGGCGACATTTCCGCGCGATTGAGCCCCGTATTTTTGATCACGGCGTGTTCAATCGGCAGTCCGTGCGTATCCCAGCCCGGACGATACGGCGTGTAGTAGCCGCGCATCGTCTTGTATTTCATAATGATGTCTTTCAGCGTTTTATTCATCGCGTGACCGATGTGCAGGTGGCCGTTGGCGTACGGAGGACCGTCATGCAACACGAACGACTCCGCGCCTTCCCGCTGCGCCAACCGTTTTTTATAAATATCATGTTCCTGCCAAAAGTCCAACCACTGCGGTTCCCGTTTCGGCAAGTTGCCGCGCATCGGAAATTCCGTTTGCGGCAAATGTAATGTTTTTCCGTAATCCATAATGTCCTCCCTGTAATAAAAAAACGCCTCATCCCCAAGGGACGAGAACGTTGTTTCCCGCGGTACCACCCTACTGGTCATTGCTGACCGCTCAAGCGCGATAACGGTGCGACCGGCGAACACTTGCGGCATTCGCGGCTCCCGAGTGATCCACACCTATCGCATCCGCTCGGCTTCCACCGCCCCGAGCTCTCTATGGTCTGCTGATACATGCCGTCTCGTTCATTGCCTTCTGTTAGAAAATAGTTATAAATTATTATACGAAAAAAAAAGAACAGCGTCAAGAAATTACCCAGTCGCGCAAAATAAAAAGCGACCTCACAAGAGGCCGCTTTTTTCATTCCTTATTTACCGTAATTTTTATCGGCTTTGACTTCGATGCGGAATGCGTTTTCACCCAGGAATACGCGATCGACATCATATACGTCTTTGCCGTATTTCTGATCGAGATAGTATTCCACCGCGTCTTCCGCCTGATCGGAAAGCACATCGGGAGTTGCGCCATACGTGTATTTACCGAGGATTTCCGTGATCGCCGCACGGTCTTCCGCCGGCAACGCTTTCGTGTAGTCCATCAGTTCCAGAACCGTATGCGTTTTGGCAGCGACCGGTTGCGCCGGAACGACTGCCGCGCCCGGCGTTTTGTAATTGTCGTCGCCTTTGATCTGAACATCGTAAGCGCCATCTGCCACTTTTTTCACGTCGACATCATAGAAGTCTTCGCCGTATTTCTGATCCAAGTAATGTTCCACGGCGTCCTCCGCGCGTTCCGCCAAGTTAGCGGCGCTGTCGCCGTACGTATAGTTGCCGAGAATCGCCGTGATCTGTTCACGATCCGCGGCGGCCATTTCATGCGTGAAGTCCGTCAACTGCAAAACGATACCGCCGTCAGCCAATACGGTCGACGCAGGCACTGCAGCCGGTTCCGTCGGAGCGGTCGCTACGGTCGGTTCCGCCGGTGCGGGCGCAGGAACTTGGTGAGCATCGTTGGTAACGTAAATATTCATGTGGTAGTCACTGACATCTTTGTCCGTATAGACAAAGTATTGACCTTCCCCATATTTTTGGTCCAAGAAATTCTGAATATCAGCTACCGCCTGATCCACCGCGCCTTCACTGACGCCGCGTCCCAAGTAGGGTACCGCAATATCACCGGTGTGTTGTTTATCTTCAACGGTCAGCGTCTTGCTCTGGTCACGGAGATAATACATGTCAACATCGTAATAGTTCGTCGCCATGGCGCTTGTGCCGATGGCCGCCAATACGGTTAATGCTAACGCTGTCTTTCTCATCTTCCAGCCTCCTTTGGCAATGTCTGTCACTGTAATATAAAATTTTTCAGCGGATCGCAGGGACGATCAATTGCAAACAACGGACAGACTTCTGCTGCTCACACTAATACATTGTATGCTTTTATTATACATTTTCATGCCCAAAACGTCAAATATCCGTTTTTGTTGCGCCATTTTTGAGCCAAAAACAAATCAAAGAAAATTTGTGCAGACGAGTTTTCCGATATCCGACACGTCAGTCGGAATGCGCCCGGAATATAATCTTACCCGAAAGCATTGGCGTAAAAATATTTTACTTTTTTACCGAGGGACTCATTTATTTCCCAATGATAATCATAAAATTTTACACAAAAAAACAGCTCCTTGCGGAGCCGTTTTTTTATTTGTTATTGCTGTTCTTTCGCAGCCTTCGTATTCAAACGATGCTGCAAGTAGTTACGCCCGACCATAACCCGATACTGGACCTTGCCGTTATCCGACGTGACGAATACGACTTCAAATACATGATCGCCGTATTTTCGAGCCAAATATTGCGCCGCCGCTTCACAAGCCTCTTTCGGCCGGCAGCCTTCAAAATAGCCGCGCAACTCTTTCTGATCCTGCGCGCTCAGACGTTTCGTGCAGTCCACTAACATCCCGCGCGAATCAGGTTGCGGCGGTACAATTTCCGCATCGTAAGCGCCGTTAAAATAGTTGGCATCGGCTTGCATGTACTGCCCCATGCGCACGCCGTACTCATTGTAGTAGGCGCGTCCGTCGGTGTAACCGTTCGGCGTTTCACCGGTTTGACGCGGCTGTACGCCTTTCGCCGCCGGAATTACTTGTTCTTTTCGGAATTCGCTTGTTTTTTTTCCGGCGCTACCTGCGGCGGCACGTTCGGATAAAGATCTTTGTTTTCCGCCATCTTGTCCGTCATCGGTCTGGCGTCCGGATCAAAGTAACGAGCATCCGCCTGCATGTATTGGCCCATGCGTACACCGTGTTCATTGTAGTATGCCTGACCATCGGTATAACCGTTCATGGTTTGACCGGGAGCATACGGTTGTACGCCTTTCGCCATCGGTTTTACTTCCGGTTTTACTTCCTCTTTAACGTTCTTGTCTTGTTTTTCTTGCGGCGCTACCTGCGGCGGCACGTTCGGATAAAGATCTTTGTTTTCCGCCATCTTGTCCGTCATCGGTCTGGCATCCGGATCAAAGTAACGAGCGTCCGCCTGCATGTATTGACCCATGCGTACGCCGTGTTCATTGTAATACGCCTGACCGTCGGTATAACCGTTCATGGTTTGACCTGCGGCATACGGTTGCACACCTTGTGCCGCCGGCGTAGCCGGTACCTGAGCGTTGTCCGCGGCCAATACGCTGCCGCTGATTGCTGCCAATGCAGCCATTGCGAGTAATGTCTTTTTCATCTTGCTTCCTCCTTTATACGTCTGTCACCGGAATAAAAATTCCTTTCGGCGGACCGCCAATGCGATCCATTTTCCAATCACCGGACAGACCCTTTGCTACTTTCATTATACGTTTCGTACCAAAAAGCGTCAAATATTCCTTCCGTTAAAAGCAAATAAATCGTTTCGGCCGCCGCGTCTAACCGTTTGTTTTTTCGATCCGCCATCATCTCGGCCACGACTCTTCACCACGCCCCTTTTGGGTCACAAAGCCGCATTTCACGCTTGGATGCAACGCGCTCTTTTTGTCTGTCAAATGAGGACAACTTGACGGACTTTTTATATTTTGTGATAATCTGAATTAACATCATGTGCGTATAGCAGGCACGCGTCACCAATGTAGCGGAAAGAGGTCAGCATGAATCAGTTAGAAACAAAAATCCAAACCGAAGGGCGCATTATTGATAACCGCATTTTGAAGGTCGACAGCTTTATCAATCAGCAGCTCGATCCCGATATCTATCGGGAAATCGGCGTGCGCATGGCGGCGCAGTTCGCGCAAAGCAATGTCACCCGTATTTTGACGATCGAAGCCAGCGGCATCGCGGTGGCGCTCGCGACAGCGTACGAATTGCATTGCCCCGTCGTCTTCGCCCGAAAGCAAAAGCAAAGCGCGTTCAGCGATGAACTCTATGTGACGAAAATTCATTCATACACTAAAAACACGGATTACCATGTGACTGTCTCCAAAGAGTTTTTACCCGCGGGAGAATCGGTGCTGATTGTCGATGACTTTCTCGCGCGCGGGGAAGCGAGCTTCGGTCTGGCGCGCCTGGTCGAAACTTCCGGTTCCAAGGTCGCCGGCATCGGTATCGTGATCGAAAAAAGTTTCCAGCCGGGCGGCCGACTGCTGCGCGAGGCCGGTTACGATTTACATTCGCTCGTGAAAATTAAAGCTTTTACGAATAACCAAGTCGTTTTTGACGAGTAACGAAATACACAGTTTTTTTGCGGGGAGGTTTCCATGACACGTGAACTTCGCGCGGAAATCGGTAATATCGCCACCCATGCGGTCGGCATCATCATGAGTATCCTCACGCTCGGTCTCGGCGTTTGGTCGCTTTGGCAGTTCCGCGCCGCGCCGCTTGCGCACGCCGCGCTTTGGGTATACGGTCTGTGCGCGGTCGCATTGTATACCGCTAGCACCGTGTACCACAGTTTATTCGCCGCGCCGTTGGCGCGCAAAGTGGCACGTCGCTTTGACCATGCCGCGATTTATCTGATGATCGCCGGCTCGTACACGCCGTTTTTATGGATTGCGATGCACAACCGCGGCGGTTTCACCTGGAGTATTATCATTTGGGGGGTCGCCATTGTCGGGATCATTTTCAAAGTCTTTTATGCGGGACGCTTCAAAACGATCTCCACGCTTTTATACCTGGCGATGGGCTGGCTCGCCGTCGTCATGTGGCCGGATCTGACCGCGTCCCTGCCGCCTGCCGCGATTCATTTATTGCTCGCCGGCGGCGTCGTCTATACGTTGGGAAGTATTTTTTATCTCTGGCAAAAACTTCCTTACCAGCACGTCATCTGGCACGTCTGCGTGTTGGCGGGAAGCATTCTTCAGTGGCTCGCCATTCAGCTGTATGTACTACCTTTGGGAGGACTGCTTTGAGCGACGAACAGTTTATGCGCCAAGCGTTGGCGCTCGCGGATCGCGCCGCCTCCGTGGGAGAAATTCCCATCGGCGCTATTGTCGTCTGTGACGGCAAGGTGGTCGGCAGCGGTTACAATTTGCGCGAATCCATTCCCGACGCCACCGCGCACGCGGAAATGATCGCGTTGCAGGAAGCTTGCAAAAACTTGCAGCGCTGGCGGCTTTCCGACTGCACGCTCTACGTCACGATTGAACCTTGCCCCATGTGCGCGGGCGCGATCGTCAACAGCCGCATCAAGCGGCTTGTCTACGGCGCCGCCGACAGCAAAGCGGGCGGCGTCGAAAGTATTTTTCGCATCGCGGATCATGACGCGCTTAACCACCAAGTCGAAATCCGCGCCGGCGTGTTGGAAGACGAGTGCCGGCAAAAAATGAAAGATTTCTTCCGCGCCCGCCGCGCCGCCAAAAGCGCTGACGAGAAATAAAAAACGGCCGCATTACGCTGCCATGAAAACAAAATTGACTTCATTCTTACCGTTATGGTAAAATATTTTTATCGTTTGGTGCAGATGCGCTGAACGATAGGGAGAGGTGTCCGAGCTGGCCGAAGGAGCCTGACTCGAAATCAGGTAGGCGGCAACCCCGTCTCGTGGGTTCAAATCCCACCCTCTCCGCCACGAAGATACGCGCGACGATGTCGCGCTTTTTTATTTATAAAAATGCGTGTACACAAAAACGCACGGCCGCGGCCGCGCGTTTTTCAGGGGGTACTGCTGAGCAAATTATAATCCCCTTCCTTTAGGGCAAAAAGTCTTTTAACTTGTTCAAAGTTTCGTTGTTACCGAGTGCGGCACCAAGTTGCTGTCCCGATGTTATAACCATTTGCGTCATTTCCTGCGTCTGTTCTTCCGTGAGCGGCGCGCCGGTTACTTTCGCGCCGACCGTTTCGACCAGGGAACGAACTTCCGCTTCGTAATCCGACTGATTGATTTCGCCGGCTTTAAAACGACGATACAAGTCCTGTACTTTTTCCATATCGATTTGATCGGTCAGTTGACGCAACATTTCCATTTTCTCCATACGCCTCACTCCTTTGTAGAACGGCCGCCCCGTTGCCGCGTTCGGGCGACAGATAATACAGATCACGCGGCTTCACCTGTATTATATCACCGGTAGCCGGCTCGAAACGGAACTTGCCGTTTCATACGGGTAAGGTTACAATAAAGAAAAAGCAAATTTTTACAGCCAAAAGGAGATAATATGCTTCATTTTTCAAAATGGACCGGCGTAGTGTTGGCGGCTCTGCTTTGGGTCGGCGCAAGCGCGCAGGCGATGAATGAGCCCTGGCAGGGAAATCCCGAATATCCGTTCATTGTGGCTCATGATAATGTGGTCGTTTATCAGGACAACGCGTCACTGAAGTTCCTGCAATTTACGCCGGAAGGCGTGATGTGGCGCATTGATCTGGTGACGGTTTTGCCGGCCGCCGATCCGAACTCGATTGCGCGCGTCGATCGGATTTGGTATCGCAAAATAAATGATGAGCCGCTGGATCGCGTCTACGTCAAACTCAAAGAGTATGCCCCTTGGGGTCTGCTTGATCTCACGAATACCGGCGCTTATAATTTGTTGCTGCGCGAAGGTTTCCTTGCCAGCTGGAATTTGGTGTACGGCTATCCGTATCCGATCCCGCGCGCCGTGTTTGACAACAAATAAATCGGGATACGAAATAAAAAAGCACCTCGCGCGAGGTGCTTTTTTATTTCGTGTTTTATGATTATTTGTCGGCCGGTGCCAAGACCCGCCAAATGTCTTCGATGACTTTCGCCGGTGCATAGGTCGTACCGTCTTCGACCACAATGTGCCCGACGGTCGAGGTTTCACCGTTCGCCATAAATTGCGCCTGTTCGGCCGCCGGATGCAAGACGATTTCCACAACCTCAGCGTCGCGCGTAATACTGATGGTGCGCGTTGCATCATTCCAACCGATGTCGGCGCCCGCTTGCGTCAACGCGTCGCGCAAGGCGTAAACTTGCGTGCCGTCAGAGAGCGTCTTCGCCGTGCCGAGATCGATTTTGTCTGCGTCCGCTTTAGCCGTATCCGCAGAGTCGGCCGGCGTCGCCATCGTGACTTTGCCGAAAATCCAAACCCGCTCCGGATTGGTTTGCGGCGGAAGGCTCAATGTCGCGGTCGTGTAGAGCACAAGCAGCGGATTTCCCAATACGTATTTAGTTGGGACCGCCTGCCCCGTAAGATCGGTCACTTTGTCCGGCACGTTGAGGACCACCAAACGTTCATGAGCGCCGCTGCCGTTTTTCGCAAAATAATCCAAGTCGACAGCGTACTTGCTGTCCGGATGAGCAACCAGCAAAGCCGGTTTCTTAGCGGCTTCTTGCTTGTCCGCAGCCCGCGTGAAAAATTGGATATCGTCCCCCTTTTTCCACGCGACTTTGTCGGCCGCGACGAATTCCCCCGTCGCGGCATCCACGACGCGAATACCTTGCGTCGGAACTTGCGCTTTTTCCTTTTTCCCTTGTACCGTCAGCACGCCGCCGTCTTTCACTTCCACGATCTGCGCGCGCTGCATCATGTAGCCGAGGGCTTGCGCCTGCGCTGCCGCCGGCATGGCGAACGCCACCAGCAAGGCCATGACTAACCAACCGATTCGTTTCATAGTATCCTCCTTTTGCGATCTTGTCGCTTTATGTCATCGTACCATACCTGTTTCATAAAGCGTTTAAGAGGACGTTAAAAACATTTTTCAGATACGTGTCGTCGCGGCGGCGCTTTTTTGCATTTTACCGCGATCGCGGATCAGCGCTTGCGTCAACTCCGGCAAAGCGCGGCGCACGGCGGGATACAAAACGGCCAACAGAATAAATGTCGCCGGCGCGCA
>USPU01000010.1 GCA_900556745.1 uncultured Veillonellaceae bacterium | reverse complement strand
GTGTTGCGCGGTCTGAACCGATTTTGGCAACTCGGTTTGACGGACGCGGAACTGTTATGGCTGGCGGGGCAACTCGGGAGTGACGTGCCGTTTTGCGTTTTCGGCGGTTGCGCCCGCGGCAGAGAAAAAGGCGATGTGCTGACGCCGTTGCCGGAGTTGCCCGAAACGAACCTGGTCATTGTCATGCCGCCGCTCAGCGTGGCAAGCGCGCAGGCGTACGCGCGTTACGATACGACGCCGTTCGCGGGAACAGTCGATGTGACTGGCGTGGTCGCGGCATTGGGACAACGGCCAGAGATGGTATGGCGACGTTTGGGCAATGATTTTTTGGCGCTGCTTGCGCCGACGGAACCGAAGTTACAGGAGCTTTCAAAATTTTTGCGCGATCTGCGCTACCCGTATTCACTGACAGGCTCCGGCGCGGCCTTTTTCGTGGTGGTGCCGACGGCTCGCGAAGCGTATTTCGTGATGCGGCAAATCGAACGGGAACAGCGCGGTTGGCGCAGTTATCAAGTTAAAACGAGGGGCGGTTATCGATGAAAAAACGAACGCATGAACGGTTGGCGCCGATCCACTTGGACGCGTATCGCCCGTTGCGTGAACTCGTCGCGGAAACATTGCGCACAGCCATTCAAAACGGTACTTTACAACCCGGTGAGCGCCTGATGGAATTACAGCTGGCGGATGAACTCGGCGTTTCGCGCACGCCGATTCGCGAAGCGGTGCGCGAACTGGAAGCGGAAGGTTTTGTGGTGATGATTCCGCGGCGCGGCACCTATGTCGCGGACATTTCGCTGAAAGATATTTCCCAAGTGTTTGAAATCCGCACGGCGCTCGAAGAACTCGCAGCCGGTTTGGCGGCGGAACGCATCACGGAGGAAGAACTCGAAGAGCTCGAACGCCTGCTCGTGGAAATCGGCGATTACATCGAGAACGGGGAAATTGACCGTATTATCGAGACGGATATTAAATTTCATCAAATTCTGTATACGGCCAGCCGCAATAATCGCCTGATCGAAATCATCAATAACTTACGGGAAATGTTGACGCGTTTCCGCTCCGTATCGCTGCATTATCCGGGGCGGTTGCAGGATACATGGCAGGAGCATCGCGATTTGGTCGAAGCCATCGCCGAACACAACGCGACGCGCGCCCGCAAAATCGCGGTACGGCATATGGAAAATTCGGAGCAAACCTTGCTGAAAGGCATCGCGGAAGATAAATCGGTGGCCGCGTTTCTTTCGCAGCATGCCGGAGGCCGTAAGCGATGAAACCGACAACGTTGGTGTTTGTACGGCGCGATGACGGGGCCGTTCTTTTAGGCAAAAAACGCCGCGGTTTCGGCGTCGACAAATGGAACGGTTTCGGCGGTAAAGTGCGCTCGGGAGAAAGTCTGCGCCAAGCGGCGGCGCGTGAACTGCAGGAAGAATCGGGGCTCATTGTCCACCCGGAACATCTCGTATTGACGGGGCATTTGCTATTTCGTTTTGAAGACCATCCGGAACTCAATCATCCGGCGACGATTTATATCGCGGAGCTTTACGAAGGGATGCCAAAACCGACGGAAGAAATGGAGCCGGAGTGGTTTTATCCGAACGCCGTGCCTTATGAAGAGATGTGGTCGGGAGACCATCTCTGGCTACCGCAGCTTTTCGCGGGGCATGCGATTAAAGGCATGATTTTATTCGCCGAGGATCAGGAAGAAATCATCGCGTTTGAATTGCGCGAAGTCGAGCGGGAGAGTTTACGTGACGACCTGGGTTGAAAAACTGCTGGACTGGTTCAAAGTCAACGGTCGGGAGCTTCCCTGGCGGGAAGAGCGAACGCCGTACCGCACTTGGGTATCGGAAATTATGTTGCAGCAGACGCGCGTGGAGGCGGTGCGAGCCTACTACACGAACTGGCTGGAGAAATTTCCGACGCCGGAGACGGTGGCGCAGGCTTCTACGGAAGACGTTCTGCATGCTTGGCAAGGGCTCGGCTATTACCGGCGCGCTCGTCTTTTGCAGCAGGCGATGCAGGAAGTCCAAGCGCGATACGACGGCGAAATTCCGTCCGGGCGTGACGAACTGCTGGCGTTGCCCGGCGTCGGTCCGTACGTGATGGGAGCGATCCGCTCGCTCGCTTTTAACAAACCGGAACCGGCGGTTGACGGCAATGTCCTGCGCGTATTCGCCCGACTGTACGGCATCACGGATAATATTTTGGACGCGCCCGTGCATCGTGAAGTGACGAAACTTGTCGCGGAAGCATTGCCCGCGGATCGGCCGCAGGCATTTAACGAAGCGTTGATGGATTTCGGCGCGCTGGTCTGTATTCCGCGAGCGCCGCGGTGCGGTCAGTGCCCTTTGCGCGAGGAGTGCGTGGCCTATCAGACTGGGCAGACGGACACCTTGCCCGTACGTCGAAAAAAAACGCAGCAACAAAAATGGTATGCCGCCGTCGCCGTGGTCGCTCGCGACGGTGCGTTTTTATTGGAACGGCGACCGGAAGAAGGCATGCTCGCCGGCATGTGGCAGTTTCCGCAACAGTTGGCGCGGACATTGACGGCCGCGAAAGAGGAACTGTTCGCGCAGTATCCGCCGCAGTCCAAGCAATGGTTTTGGCGGCATAAGCATGTGTTTTCGCATCGTATTTGGGAATTACGCGCGTACCGCGCGACGCCGCCGTCAACGTTAGCGGGGGATTTTCGCTGGGTGCGGCCGGACGAATTTGTAACGCTTCCTATGGCGGGGCCGCATGCCAAGTTGGCGACATATATTTTAGATCGGGATCGGTAATTAAAAATGGCTCGAGCAAACTTTATTTTACTGGCTTTATTGACAATTTCTTTTATCGTGTCTTTTATAAATTCCGCGTGTCTGGCGGCTCTGTGGAGGATGAATCGGTACACGCTTTTCGGCAGCTTTCTAAGCATCTCGTGGCTGGCAGCCGCCTACTACTTTTTTTACGCGGATTTATATTTGACCACCTTCGCCGGCGCGCTCGGTCGTTTTCTGGCATTGCTCAGCGTCTCCTGGCTGATCTGGCAGATCGCCGCGGCGGTGCCGCTGCTCATTGTGCGTATCATTTCATTACTCGGCGGAAAAAGGGGACTTTGGGCGACGCTTAGTGCGTTCATTATGATCGGCGCTGTCGTTATGATCGGCGCGGGTCTTTACGGTAGCGAACATTTGGACTATGAAACGAAAGAATTGCGCTACACGAGTTTGCCGTATCAATTTGATGGGACTAAAATCGCGCTCATTACCGATTTGCACATCGGGCCGTACTACCATGTCAGTGATCTGGCGGAGATCTTGGAACAGGCGGAACGAGATGAAGTGGATTACATCGTTTTAGGCGGCGACTTGATTGATGACGTGCGGGAACTTCCGGCCTTGCAGGAACTGTTGAAAGAAAAAGCGCCGAATTTCCGACTCGGCATCGATTACGTGTGGGGCAATCACGAATACTTCCGCGACCAGCCGCTGATCGCGGACTACCTTGCGCAATCCGATATTCGCGTCTTGAAAAATGAACACGCCACGCTTTCCCGCGACGGCGCTACCATCTACGTGGCCGGCGTGGATTTTCCGTTCGGTCGCGGCGAGAACTTGAAAGCGCAAGCCAAAGAATATACGGATCAGGCCATGGCGGGTATTCCGGAACATGCTTTTGTGATCTTGCTGGCGCACCACCCGCAATTTTTGGAAGAAGGTTTGACGCGTCATGTTGAGCTGACGCTGGCAGGGCATACGCACGGCATGCAATTCGGTCTCGCCGGGCAGACATTTCCGCTGATGTATCCCTACAATCGCGGCCTGTTTACGCGCGGCGCAAGCGTCGGTTACGTCAGTCGCGGCGCGGGCGGATGGATGCCGCTGCGTGTATTTTGCGATCGTGAAGTGACGTATTTCACACTGAAACGCGGACGCTAAAAAAGATCCTCCACGGAGGATCTTTTTTGTTGCTTACTTGCGCGATCGTGCATCGGCGTTGGCTAAAAAACAAGACGTATTCACCAGGACGCGCGTGTGCGTGCCCGCAGCGACGACGCCGATCTCGTCACGCACCGTCACGGTAAATTCGTACTGCCGTCCGGTGTGCGACGTGATTTCCGCGCAGGCGGTCAGCGTCATTCCGACAACGCTGGGCGCGGTATGCGTGAGAGAAATGCGCGTGCCGACCGTGGTTTCGTCATCATTCAGGTGCGGCGCCAGCGCGGCGACGGCGGCCGCCTCCATCGCGGCGGCGATGACGGGCGTCGCGCACACGTCGACGGTGCCGCTGCCGACGGCCGCGGCCGTATCCGTGGCGGCAATGACGCAAGTAAAGCTTCCCTTGGTACCGATCATGGACATGGTATCCCTCCTCTGTGTATTATATTGTACCGAAACGCGGTTTTTTTGTCAGGGGCGCCGCGCTTGACGCATCTGCGCATATGGTATAATAGGTACTAAATTATGCATATAAATCGCGGCTATAAGGCCGAGTTATGCCGTTTGGGCATGTTGGGCGTAAGCCAAAGGAGATGAATACCATGAAGTTTGTCAGTACGCGCGGGCGCGCTCCGTCCGTTACCGCCGCGGAAGCTCTTGTTTCGGGTCTGGCACCGGATGGGGGACTGTACGTTCCGGAATATTTACCGGCGCCGCGTGAGGACTGGGAAGCAACGGCGGATCTGACATACGCGGAACTCGCCGCCGAAGTGTTGGCGTTGTTTTTTACCGACTGGGACAAAGAAGAACTGTTGACTTTATGCCGCAAGGCATACAACGGAACATTCAATATGCCGGGGATTATTCGCGTGCGCAAAGTCGGTGAAAAACGTTACTTCACGGAACTGTTCCATGGCCGGACGCTGGCGTTCAAAGACATGGCGTTGTCCTTATTTCCTCATTTACTGCAGGCCGCCAAGGAAAAACTCGGACGTACGGAAACGACCTTGATCCTGACCGCGACCAGCGGCGACACGGGCAAAGCCGCGTTGGCCGGATTCCAAGACGTGCCGGGAACGGAAATCGTGGTGTTTTATCCGGAACACGGCGTCAGCCCCGTGCAAAAATGGCAGATGCAGACCCAAGCGGGAGAAAACGTGCACGTGTACGGCGTCGAAGGTAATTTTGACGACGCGCAGACATTCGTCAAAGCGGCGTTTGAAGATCCGGACCTGCGCGCCTACGCCAAGGACCACGGCGTGGCGTTTTCCAGCGCCAATTCGATCAATATCGGACGTTTATTGCCGCAGATCGTGTACTATATCCGCACCTACGCGGAACTCGTCAAAGCGGGCGAGATCAAAAAAGGCGAAGCGTTTGACGTGTGCGTGCCGACCGGCAACTTCGGCAATATTTTGGCGGGTTACCTCGCGAAACGATTGGGCGTGCCGATCGCGAAACTGATTTGCGCATCGAACGAAAATCATGTCTTGACCGACTTTTTCCGTACGGGCACTTACGATCGCCGTCGCGAATTTCACGCGACGCATTCGCCCTCGATGGACATTTTGATTTCGTCGAACTTGGAACGTTTTATTTACTACTTGCTGGACGGCGATGCGCGCGCGACGGAGAAATACCTCGAAGAACTCCGCGCAAACGGTAGCTTTACATTGCCGCAAGATGTCATGGCGAAGGCGGATGATTTCCTCTGCGGCTGGGTGGACGATGAAGAGATGGTTCGCCTCATGGGCCGCATGCACAAAGAACACGGCTACCTGATGGACCCGCACACGGCAGTGGCGGTCGGCGTGAGCGATCAGTTGCAAGAGGAACGCGACGGGCGACTGTTGGTCATTATTTCCACGGCGCATCCGTATAAATTCCCCGACACCGTCGCGCAAGCGTTGAAACTCGACACCAAAGACGCGACCGATGATTTCGATCGCATGTGGCAAATCGCCAATATTTCCAGCTTGCCGCTACCGATTCAGTTTTTCCATCTACGCAAAAAACAACCGCGCTTTCATGAGAGCGTGGAGAAAGAAGACTTACAGAACGTTGTGCGCGAGACGATCGCCGCAATGACGGAGCATAATGAAAATTAACAGGCAACATACGCAGTGGAGCGAAGCGGAAGAGCGCCGTCTCAAATGGGGACTGGTCGTATTTCTGCTCGCGATCCTGAGTGGGATCCATCTTCTGGATCCGACATTTTACGGCACGATCTGGCACCTTTCCATGGTCGGCGACTTTCACGGCACGGTGGAATACCTGCGCGGCTTCGGCGTATGGGCGATGGCCGTCAGCTTTTTCATCGATGTCATCATCAATATTGTCGGCTTTTTGCCCTCCATTTTTCTGTCGGCCGCCAACGGACTTATTTTCGGCATTTGGCTCGGCATTCTGATTTCCTGGGCCGGTGAAACGGTGGGCGTGCTGATCTCGTTTTGGCTGATGCGCACGATTTTTCGCGACATGGCGAAACGCGTCATCGAGCACAATAAAATGCTCACCAAACTGGACTCGTACTCGACCATGTGGGCGATGCTGATCGCTCGCGCCGTGCCGTACTCGCCGAACGGACTGGTGACGGCGCTCGGCGCGCTTTCCCGTATCAGCTATCGCGATTACCTGATCGGCACGGCCTTGGGCAAGCTGCCTTCCGTCGCGATTGAAGTCGTCGTCGGACACGACGTCGTTCTCGCCTCGGAAAATCAGACGCGCCTCATGGTGATGATCGCCGGCATCACAATCGTCTACGGCGGACTGTGGTGGTGGAAACGCAAAAAAGATCAGCGGGACGCCGCGCGCCAAGCGCAAGAAGAAGGCGAGCGGAACGACGCGGAAAAATAAACGCAATAAAAAAGAGAACCGAGCGGTTCTCTTTTTTGTTTGCGTATTACAGAAGGTGGCGAATTTCTTCCGGAGTTTTCGCGAGCAGGTAGGCCGGCGGCACATCGAAGATGGTGATGCAGCCGGTTTTGCCTTCCGCGGCCATGCGCATCAGCGCGCGCGTGTAGGCGACGATGACGCTGGAGGTGAAGTTCGGATTGCTCGCCAGGCGCAGGTTGTATTCCATGACTTGCGCTTCCTGCGGCTGTGTTTCGCCGACGCGCAGAACGAAGCCGCCGTGCGGCATCGCGGCGTGGTCGCGATCGAGTTCTTCCTGCGAAATGAAATGAATTTCCGTTTCATAGCCTTCAAAATAATTTTTGAGGTGGCGGATTTCGTTTTCGACCCGCGCCTGGTCCGCGCCGTCTTCCAAAACGACGTAGCATTCGCGCAAATGCGATTCTTGCGCCGTGAAGTCGCTCATTTCACCGTTGCGCGCGCGTTCGAGGTATTCTTCCTTGGGAACGGTGTATTGTTTGGCATCGGCGACGCCCGCAATGCGGCGGATCGCGTTGGAGTGACCCTGGCTGATGCCGCGGCCCCAGAAGGTGTAGTTTTTACCATGCGGTAAAGCGGCTTCGCCCAAAAGACGCATCAGCGAGAAGAGACCAGGATCCCAACCCATGGAGATGAGCGCTACCTTGCCCGCCGCTTTGGCGACGCGATCCATACCGGTGAAATGTTCTTCAATCTTGGCGTGCGTGTCGAAGCTGTCGATGACGTGGAAGTAGCGGCCGATTTCCAGCCCCTGTTCCATGAGATCATTGGCGGAGCCGCCGCAGAGGATCATCACATCGATTTTGTCTTGAAACGAGGGGATCTGATCCATGGTGAAGACCGGCGTGCCGCTTGCCGAAGTGATGCCGGAACGGCGGGAAAAAATGGCGACGAGTTCCATGTCGTCGGCCGACTGCAACGCGATTTCCGCACCGCGCGCGATATTGCCGTAGCCGACGATGCCGACGCGAATAGTGGTTGTTGTCATAATGATTCAATCCTTTCCTATGAAAGCATGATGTACATGTAAAGTTGTAGTTTTAATTATAACAAATTTTCAAAATGGAGGTGTCATTTCTTTTTGGCTATTTATGCATGCGGATAGGGAATACGCTATAATGCAATTGACAGTTGGGGAGGTGACGGATTTGCATATCGTCAGTATGGAAATTGAAAATTACCGTACCTTTCGCCACGTGCGGATGGTTTTTGACAGCACGCAAAATTATTTGGTCGGCTCGCATAATATCGGCAAGACCAATTTTTTGAAAATACTTGAAACTTTGCACGAGAAAAAAGGTTTTGACGCGGACGATTTTCGCGATAAAGATAAACCGATCCGCGTGTTTATCGCTTTGCAGATGGAGCATCGGCGCCAGCTGGTGATCAACGGGAAACCGCTTGACGACGCGGACGGAGTGTTGCGGTTGCAGGTGTCGCAGGAGCCCGAGGCAGAAACGTTCACCATGAGCAATCTCGAACATCATGAGGTGCTTCCCGAAGACTGGAAGCAATCCGTGCGCTATCTGACGCACTTGCCGACGGGCATGCAGCGCAACGAACTCAGTGAAGAGGCGCGCGCCGATCTGCGTGATATTTTAGGTCAATTCATCGCCGAAGAGGGCGAGCGTCTGCGTTCGATTCTGCACGATATGGCGAAACATTCCGGCGCGGATGTCGCGGCGATTGATCGTCTGTCCGATTCGCTGGATACCTGGGTGGATTATCTGACGGAGTCCGACGGTTCGGAACGCGACACGGACGATACGTTCCGCATGCTGATGCTGACGGGCTTTCAGATGTTGCGCGAATTGATGATGCTCAATGATGACCCGCGGGAACCGTTTCGGGATTATTTGATTGTCGATGACAAAGGCCGCAAGTATCTGCCGCTCATTATCGGTATCGACGAGCCGGAAATTCATCAGCACCCGTATCGCCAGCGCACTTTGATTGAATTTTACCGCGGCATTTTGGCGAATGAAAGTCCGCTGATGTGTGAACTCTTTCAGCGTTTTCTCGGCATTGACGGACTGGAAGGACAGCTGTTCATCGTCACCAACTCGACGGATTGCCTGATTGACGATTACCGCTATATTTTACGTTTGTACCGTGATAAGACGGGGGAAGTTCGCGCGGCCAACGGCGCGGAATTCAGCTTCGAGCCGGGGGTGGAAAAACACCTGATCATGCATTTCCCCGAAGTGAAAGAAGCGTTATTCGCCCGTTCGGTGTTGATCGTGGAAGGGGAGACGGAGTACGGCGCGTTCGCCGGTTTCGCCAAAACGCTCGGTTACCATTTTGACTTTCTCGGTGTCTGTCTGGTCAACGCGCGCGGCGAAAGCTCGATTGTCAAGATCGCGCAGCTTTTCGAGCGCTTTCATCTCGGCACGGTGTCGCTCTATGACAGAGACGTCAAGATGAAGACGCCGCGCGGTGAAAATATTTTCTTTACGGATGAAATTTGTTTGGAGTTGGATATCGTCGAGCATATCTCACGGAAAAATAAATGGGACGTGTTGTACCAGGTGGTGCACGAATTGGCGGAAGGCGACGATTTCGTGTACAAGGACATGGTTAAGCGCGCCGTGAGTAAATGGAAACCGGATCCGAAACGCATGTTCCAGTCGCGCAAGCTGAAAAGCATCGGGGGACGCGATGAAGAGGGCCGACGGTTTTACTATTTCGCGTGGTTTTACAGCAATAAAGGGGTGTTGGTCGGTCGCTTGCTGGCGCAATATCTGGATGAAGATTTGATCCCGCCCGCGTTTCGATATCCGATCGAACGAGCGGCGGAGTTGGCCAAATAAAGGCAATAAAAAAGCGGCGTGAGCCGCTTTTTTTCGTGGGAAATTATTGTACCGTATTTTGCAGCGTGCCGATCCCGTCAATGGTGATTTCGATCGTGTCGCCCGATTGTAAATAGCGCGGCGGCGTGAAGCCTTTACCGACACCGGCGGGCGTGCCCGTTAAAAGAATATCGCCCGGGAGCAGGGTGACGATTTGCGAAAGATCGGCGATCAGCTGCGCGACGGAAAAGAGCATTTCATCGGTTGTCGCCGCTTGGCGCAATTCGCCGTTGACTTTCGTGGTCAGGTGGAACGGCTCGTCCGGCGTGCCGACCAAAATCGCGGGGCCGAGCGGGCAGCTGCCGTCAAGACTTTTACCCAAGAACCATTGGCCGCGTTCGCTTTGCAGATCACGCGCGGTGACATCGCAGGCGATCGTGTAACCGAACACGTGATCCAACGCCTGCGCGCTGTCGACCTGTTGCGTCGTCTGACCGATGATGACGGCCAGTTCACCCTCGTAATCCAGCGCTTTCGTTACCTCGGCGTGGCGCGGCAGAGGCGCTAAATGCGGCAACGCGGTCGTCGTCGCTTTGGTAAAATACACGGGCGCCGACGGAAGCGGCGAGTCCTGCCCGGAAAATTCGCTGACGTGCGCGGCGTAATTTTGGCCGACGCAAAACAGATTGCGGATCGGCAGAAGCGGCACGTCCCAAGTCACCTCGTCAAAGGCGAGCGGCGTCAGCGCGAGCGCTTCATTTTCCTCCTTTTGCGTGAGCGCGCTTTGTAAAATCACGAGACCTTCGGGACCGTTCGCCACCAATTCGGCGACGGTCGCGGGGAGCGGTATGAATAATGCTTCTTCCAACTCGGCGGCGCGCAAGATGTGGGCGCCGTCAGCGGTCACGATGCCCCATTCGGGCAAACCGCGGTAGGAAAAGCTCACAATTCGTAACATAGTATCATCCTTTCTGTACGCTGATTATACCACGGCGCAGATCGGCAAAGAGTGTGGTAAAATAAAAGATACATATAAGAACGTAAGAACGGCAGACGGAGTGTTTGTCGGCAGGAGGAGATTATGACGGAGACGAAGACGCCGGAAGTGGCCAGCAGCAATTTTATTGAAGCGGAGATCAATGCGGATATCGCGAAAAATGTGTATACCGATAATCGGGTACATACGCGCTTTCCGCCGGAACCGAACGGGTATTTGCATATCGGTCACGCGAAAAGCATTTGCTTGAATTTCGGTCTGGGAGAAAAGTATCAGGGTAAAACCAACTTGCGCTTTGACGATACGAATCCGACCAAAGAAGATGTGGAGTACGTCGAATCGATCGAAGAAGACGTGCATTGGCTCGGTTTCCGGTGGGACGGTGAGGTGCGTTTCGCCTCGGATTATTTCCCGCAAATGTACGAATACGCCGTGCAGCTGATCCGCGAAGGCAAAGCGTACGTGGATGATCTTTCGGGCGATGAAATCCGCGAGTACCGCGGCGATTTCAATACGCCGGGCAAGGAAAGTCCGTACCGTAACCGTTCGATCGAAGAAAGCTTGCGTTTATTTGAGGAAATGAAAGAGGGGCGCTACGCCGACGGCGAAAAAGTATTGCGCGCCAAGATCGACATGGCGTCGCCGAACCTCGTGATGCGGGACCCCGTGCTGTACCGGATTTTGCACGTGACGCATCATCGCACCGGCGATACCTGGTGCATCTATCCGATGTACGATTTCGCGCATCCGGTATCGGACGCGATCGAACGGATCACGCATTCGGTCTGCACGCTGGAATTTGAAGCGCATCGTCCGCTCTATAACTGGGTCTTGGAAAGCTGGCCGGATCCGGAGCATCCGCGGCAGATTGAATTCGCCCGACTGAATGTTACTACGATGATTACCAGCAAACGCAAACTGCGTCGGCTGGTGGAAGAACACATCGTCAGCGGCTGGGACGATCCGCGCATGCCGACGATCTCGGGGATCCGCCGCCGCGGCTACACGCCGGAAGCGTTGCGGGATTTCTGCGAGCGCATCGGGGTCGCGAAAAACGACAGCATGGTGGATATCAGTCTGCTCGAATTCTGCATTCGCGAAGATTTGAAAAATAAAGCGTCGCGTCTGATGACGGTGCTCGATCCGCTTAAAATTACGCTCGTCAACTATCCGGAAGGGCAAACCGAAGAACTGCCGATCGCCAATAACCAGGACGCGCCGGACATGGGCGAACGCATGGTGCCGTTTTCGCGTGAATTGTATATCGAACGGGCCGACTTTATGGAAGAACCGGTGAAAAAATTCTTCCGTCTGGCGCCGGGTCGTGAAGTGCGTTTGCGCAACGCCTACATTATTCGCTGTGAGGAAGTCGTCAAAGATGAGAACGGCGAAATCATTGAATTGAAGTGCACCTATGATCCTGATTCCAAGAGCGGTTCGCCCGGCAGCAACCGCAAGGTGAAAGGCGTCGTGCATTGGGTGGAAAGGCATACGGCGGTACCTGTCGAAGCCCGCTTGTATGACTATCTCTTCGCGCAAGACGATACCGATGACGGCCGCGACTTCGTCGAAAAAGCCAATCCGGATTCGTTGGTCGTGAAACAGGCGGTCGCGGAGCCCGCGATTTTGGACTATCCCGTGGGAGCGCGTTTCCAATTCATGCGCCAGGGATATTTTGTCATTGATCCGGATACGACCGAAGAGCATCTCGTCGTGAATCGCATTGTCGGTTTGCGCGACACCTGGGCGAAATTGCAAAAACAAAAAGAAAAGCAGGCCAAGTAAGAAGGGAGACGTCATGAAACAATTATGGATCGCCGCCGCGCTTGCCGTACTCGTTTCGGGATATACGGCCATGGCCGCGGACGCGGTCGTGCCGTCGCTGGGGAAATGGACGCTTCCCGCAGACACGACGCAGGTGGCGGGAGAAGTATCGGTGCGCGGGTCGCATGATGCGACGAAAATCTCCGCTTTTTACAAGGATAAAGGATTTAAAAACGGCCATTACTACCTGCTGGTACGACAGAATCGGGCCGCTTTCGCGTACGCGTCACTCGCCGTGATTCCGCAGGAACGCGCGGTGACGTCGCGGTATGATCGGACGCATCCGGCTTACCGCCCGGTACAGAAAGAGCAAAGCGCGCATTACCAAGTTCCCGAGCAAAGGGATCGCTTGGCGAATACGCGCAATTTGGTCGTGTATCGTCGCGACGCGAAACCGTCGGATCGGAACGCTTCCGACGCGCAACGGGATCGCTTGCAACGAAACTCCATGACGCAACAAATGACGCTTGATGAAGCGGCGGCGTACTGGAACCGCGAAGTCATTCCCGCGATTCCCGACCGCGCGGAAACTGTCGAGTTCATGCCGACCAAAGGAAATCGAGTTTACACGGCGACGTGGACGACAAGTCGTATGGAAAAAGGTATTCTTTACCGCGAAATCACCCATGCCGAACTTTTTAAGAAAAACGGTCAGGTGTATGCGGTCTTAATCAGCGCCGACGACCGTCAAAAAGAATGGCTTGCCCGATTG
Source organism: uncultured Veillonellaceae bacterium (assembly GCA_900556745.1). GTDB lineage: Bacteria > Bacillota > Negativicutes > Veillonellales > Negativicoccaceae > Negativicoccus. Next base: position 12,133 of record USPU01000010.1, on the reverse strand, counting down.
ACGCAGGCGCTTGGCGCGTGGCATTGATTCCGATTGACAAGGACAGGCACTGTCGTTATGATAGGCGTAGTAAAGCAGATAAATATACGGCATCTTAAAGGAGGCATATTATGGCTAATATAGCAATTGTGTATTGGACGGGATCAGGCAACACTGAAGCGATGGCGAATGCGATCGACGAAGGCGCCAAAGCGGCGGGCGCGGAAACGCAACTTTCTTTCGTGACCGACGTTACCGCGGACGATATTGCCGCATTTGATTATATTGCGCTCGGCTGTCCGGCCATGGGTTCGGAACAGCTCGAAGAATACGATTTTGAACCGTTTTATGAAGAACTCGCCGGACATCTCGCCGGCAAAAAAGTAGCGCTTTTCGGTTCGTATGCATGGAACGACGGTCAGTGGATGGACGACTGGGCCGGTCGTGTTGCCGAAACCGGCGCGGATATTGTCGCGGATCCGGTTAAAGCGTACGCGTATCCCGATGATGAAGCGCTCGAAGCCTGCCGCCAACTCGGTGAAGCGTTAGCAAACGCCTAAACGAACGCCACGTTTACGTGGCGTTTTTCTATCTGAGGAGGAGCCTATGAAAGTAGCTGTTATTTATTGGACGAACACAGGTAACACGGAGCAGATGGCGGAAGAGATCGCGCTCGGCGCACGGGATGCCGGCGCCGACATTACCCTGACGACGTATGCCGATACTACGCCGGAAGAAGCATTGCAGGCCGATCGGCTGATTTTGGGCTGCCCCGCCATGGGCATCGAAGAATTGGAAGACGGGGAAGTGGTACCGTTCATGCAGGAACTGTATCCGAAACTCGCCGGTAAACATGTCGCTGTTTTCGGTTCGTGCGGCTGGTCGCATGGAGAATGGCTGACCAAGTGGGTGCAGGAACTCAGTGATGCCGGCGCGGAGCTTGTGGCGCCGCCGCTACACTGCCAAGGCACGCCGGATGATGAGGGATTGGCCTCCTGTCGCAAGTTGGGACAAGACATCGCTCAAAAATAAAACTGAAAAAGTCGCCGCCGGCGACTTTTTTAGATAGCCGATGTCGCCAACGGACAAATACCGTAAAATTGTCCACTCGGGATGGGCAGAAAATGTGAGTAAAGTGCTCTCGGTATGCTATAATAGATAAAATATAGGAGAAAACAAATTAACGATACGGAGGAATCTTATGCCTGTCATTCATGTGCATTTGCTCGCCGGGCGCAAAGTGGAGCAAAAACGCGCCTTTGTGAAAAAAGTAACGGATGCGGCGGTTGCCGAATTGGGCTGTCCGGCCCAAAATGTTAAAATTGTTTTCCATACACTGACGAAAGAAGATCTCGCCGAGGGCGGCGTTTTACGCGCCGACCGCGACTGATGGAGAGGGAGCGTGCGATGATGGACGAAAAATTTCAAAAAGAAGGTCTGACTTTTGACGACGTGCTGCTGATACCGGGGGCATCGGATGTACTGCCGCGCGATGTCAAAGTGGACACATGGCTGACCAAAGAGATTCATTTGAATATTCCGATTATGAGCGCGGGCATGGATACCGTCACCGAATCGGGCATGGCGATTGCGATGGCGCGTGAAGGCGGCATCGGCGTCATTCATAAAAATATGACGATTGATGAACAGGCGCGGGAAGTGGACAAAGTCAAACGTTCCGAACACGGCATCATTGTCGATCCGATTTACCTCGGACCGGACAACCTGCTGCAGGACGCGGAAGACCTGATGGCGCGCTACCGTATTTCGGGCGTGCCGGTTACCGTGGACGGCAAGCTCGTCGGCATTATCACGAACCGCGACATGCGTTTTGAAACCGACATGTCGAAAAAAATCGGCGAAGTGATGACGAAAGAAGGTCTGGTCACCGCGCCGGAAGGAACGTCATTGGAAGATGCGAAACGTCTGTTATGGCAGCACCGCATCGAAAAATTGCCGCTGGTAGACGGTGCCGGCAATCTGCGCGGACTGATCACGATTAAAGATATCGAAAAAACGAAAAAATATCCGAATTCTGCGAAAGACGGCAACGGTCGTCTGCTGGCGGCGGCCGCTATCGGTGTCGGCAAAGATATGCTGGAACGTGCGGAAGCATTGGTGCGCGCCAATGTGGATGTGCTCATTGTCGATACGGCGCACGGTCACTCCGCGGGCGTTATTCGCGCGGTCAAAAACTTGCGCGAAGCATTCCCGCACACCAATCTGATCGCGGGCAACGTAGCGACCGGCGAGGCGACTGAAGCATTGATCGAAGCTGGCGCGGATGCGGTTAAAGTCGGTATTGGACCGGGTTCGATTTGCACGACCCGTGTCATCGCCGGTATCGGTGTACCGCAGATTACAGCGGTTTATGACTGCAGTCGGGTGGCAGCGCGTTACCATGTGCCGGTCATCGCCGACGGCGGCATCAAATACTCGGGCGACATGGCTAAAGCCTTAGCGGCCGGAGCCAGCGTCGTCATGCTCGGCAACCTTTTGGCGGGCACGCAGGAAAGCCCGGGCGAAACGGTAATTTACCAGGGCCGTTCGTACAAAGTGTACCGCGGCATGGGCTCGCTCGGCGCGATGAAAGCAGGCAGCAAAGATCGCTACTTCCAGGAAAACATGGACAAATTGGTGCCGGAAGGTATCGAAGGCCGCGTACCGTACAAAGGCACGGTGGCGGATTCAATTTACCAGATGGTCGGCGGTCTGCGCGCCAGCATGGGTTACTGCGGCGCGAAAGATCTGGAAGCCATGCGTTCGGAAACCAAGTTTGTGCGCATTACCAATGCGGGACTGATTGAAAGTCATCCGCATGATATAAATATCACCAAAGAAGCGCCGAACTACAGTATGAATTAAGGTGCCTGCCATGCAGTGGGAACGGCATTCGATTCTGGGCGTTGCCATTGACGCCCTCACACTCGAAACCGCTGTCGCGCAGGTGGACACTTGGCTCGCGCAAAAGGAAACGAAATTCATCGCCACCGCGAATGCGGAAATGGTCATGCGCGCGTATAAAGATCCCGCGTTCGGTCAGGTATTGGCCGCGGCGGATATGGTGCTTGCGGACGGGGCGGGAATTGTTTGGGCCGGTGAACAGCTCCATAAGCATTTTCCGGCGCGCGTAGCGGGGATTGACTTTATGACCGCGCTCGTGGAACGCGCGGCGCAAACGGGGACCAAGATGTATTTCTTCGGCGGCGCGCCCGACGTCGCCGCCGAAGCGGCGCAGCGGCTGGAAAGCCGTTTCGGCACGCTGCCGATCGTCGGCGTGCGGGACGGCTATTTTGCCGCGTCGGAAAATGACACGATTGCCGCGGACATACGGGAAAGCGGCGCGCAGCTTTTATTCGCGGGCCTCGGCGTTCCGAAACAGGAGTATTGGCTGACGCGGATGCGGCCGCAATTGCCGGGTATTGTATCGCTCGGTGTGGGCGGTTCTTTTGATGTGCTTTCCGGTCGATTAAAACGAGCGCCGCTTTTCTGGCAAAAAAATCGCTTGGAATGGTTGTATCGTTTGGCTCTTCAACCGTCCCGGTTACGGCGGATGGGAGCGTTGCCGCAATTTATGTGGCAGGTGAAACGTTCCGCCAACCGAAGGGGGAAATAATATTGTCACAGATCACGATCGTGAAAGAAGGCTATCCCTTTATCGGGGGAGCTCTTTTCGTCGCGCTCCTGACAGGGTTACTGATATCATGGCACTGGGCCTTGTTACCGTTTCTATTTGCGCTTTTTTTCACCTTCTTCTTTCGTTCGCCCCGGCGAAATGTGCCGCGTGACCCCGACGTGCTTGTGTCACCGGCGGACGGCACCGTGATGCGGGTCGAAGAAGTAGAGGAAGAGTTGTTTTTGGGTGCGCCCTGTTATAAAGTTACGATTTTTTTATCCGTATTTGATGTGCATGTCAATCGCAGTCCGATGGCGGGCGATATTAAGTTTCGTCAATACACCTGCGGCGGTTTTCGCCCCGCGTTTCAAAAAAGTGTAGGTTATGAAAACGAACGCCACACGATCGGTCTTGAAAACGAACGAATTTCGATTGTCGTTACGCAGATTGCGGGCCTTTTAGCGCGCCGGATCGTATCCTGGAAAAAACTGGGCGATCGGTTGGGTAAAGGCGAGTTATACGGAATGATCAAGTTCGGTTCGTGCACGGAAGTGTTTATGCCGAAAAATGTGGCTGTTTGCGTAAAAAAAGGGGATCGTGTGCGCGGCGGCGAAACTGTTATCGGGAGAATAGTAGATGCGTAAAGAATGGATACCGAATCTTTTTACGGCTTTGAATATTGCCATGGGGACACTGTCGTTGATGTTTACCGTGCAGGGGAATTTCAACGCGGCTGGCTGGGCGATTTTGCTCGCGGCAGTGGCGGACGGTTTGGACGGGCGGGTAGCTCGTGCGTTCGGCGTAGCCGGAGATTTCGGTAAAGAGTTGGACTCATTATGTGATGTGGTATCGTTCGGTGTGGCGCCGGCCGTTTTGCTCTATACTTGGCAAATGGCGCTCATGCCGTTCGGTTTGGGAGCGATTGCCGCTGTGCTTTTAGCGGTCTGTGGCGCGATGCGCTTAGCTCGTTTCAATATTAATACGGATGTGGTGCACGGCTTTTTCATGGGGATGCCGATCCCGACAACGGGATGTTTGGCCGCGACCTATGTGCTGTCGGATGCGCCGTTGCCGGTGTATCTTACCTGGGTGCTGACGCTGGTATTGGCATGGGTGATGGTCAGCGAAATGCATTACCCGGATTTCAAGGGTAAAGCCGCCGATCCGGTGCAGAAAAAAGCGCTGGCGGTCGTGGTCGTCATCGGGCTGCTCTTGCTATTCGATGAACCGTCACGTTGGGCGTTTGTATTCTTTTTCATGTATTTCTTGTTCGGCATTTTAAATACGATTTGGAATCGGTTGGATCGATCCGGCGGAAGGAGAGCGTAGAATGACCTATTACATGGATATCATTATGATACCCATCCAGATCATCGTGGCGCTGTTCACGGTGTACTACACGGTCCTGGCCATTTCGGGCATGTTCCGCAAAAAAGAAGCCAAGATCCTGACGCCGAAAAATCGTTTCGCCATTATCGTCGCCGCGCATAATGAAGAGCAGGTTTTGGGCGCGCTGATTGATAATCTTTTCATGCTGAAATATCCGCGTGAACTTTACGATGTTTATGTCGTCGCGGATAACTGCACCGACGGTACCGCGCAACTCGCTCGAGATCACGGCGCCATCGTCTATGAACGGTTCAATACGGAGCAGGTCGGCAAAGGCTATGCGATGGACTGGCTGTTTCATAAGGTTTATGAAACGGGGATTGAATACGACGCTTTTTGCGTGTTCGACGCGGATAACCTCGTCCATCTGGATTTTCTGACGGAAATGAACAGCCGCTTGGAGAAAGGCGAACAGGTTATTCAAGGTTACCTGAGCGCGAAAAACCCGTCGGATACATGGGTGTCCGCGACGTTCGCGATGGCGTTTTGGATCGTCAATCATTTGTGGCATCTGGGCAAGTATAATATCGGTCTTTCCACCGCGCTCGGCGGCACGGGCATGTGCATCTCGAGTCATGTGCTGCGAACCTACGGCTGGGGCTGCAACTGTTTGACGGAAGATATGGAATTCTCCATGAAAGTTCTGTACGAAGGCAATATTCGCACGACATGGGCCGACGACGCCATTGTTTACGATGAAAAACCGCTCCGCTTCATGCAGTCCTGGAACCAGCGCAAACGCTGGGCGCAGGGACACTTCGACTGCGCCGGACGGTATATTCCTAAATTGTTCAAACGCGGTTTTGCGACCGGTAATATTCGCATGCTTGACGGTATTTTACAATTGTCGCAGCCGCATTTTATGCTGCTTTCGACCTTTTATTTATTGATGACTTATGTAAACGATTCTGTTCCGTTCTTTACCAACGTACTGTATAATGATCGCGTTATGCCGGTGGAATTTTGGACGACCATCGGTATGTTGCAATTTATTTTGCCGATTATCGTATTGTGGCGGATCAGCGTTCCCAAGAAAGTTTGGTTGTACGTTCCTCTGTATCCGATCTTTATTTATTCCTGGGTGCCGATTACCTTCCTGGGATTCCTGAACCGACATAAAAAAGAGTGGAGTCATACCGAACATACGCGGCAAATTTCGTTTGATGAAGTGCCGTTGCATCTGGACAGTAAAGGACCGAATTAATGCATATTTTCATGTCAAATGACGATGGGATTGAAGCGCGCGGCTTGCGTATGCTGGCGCGAAACCTGGTGGATCTCGGTGAAATTACGTTGATCGCGCCGCATCAAGAGTGCAGTTCGAGTTCTTCGGCGCTGACTTTGCGTGAGCGTTTGTATCTCAAGGAAGAGCATACGGGCGAACCGCGTTTCAAAGCGTTTTCTTTTACCGGACGGCCGGCCGATTGCGCGAAATTCGGCATCTCGTATTGGTTACAGGACACGCCGCCGGATTTAGTGGTGTCCGGCATCAATAACGGCTACAACGTCGGCAGCGATGTGACATATTCCGGAACGGTGGCAGTCGCGATTGAAGGGCATTACGAAAAAATTCCGTCGCTCGCGGTTTCGGGGCAGACATTTGATGAAGAATTTTTGGAACGGGCAGTACCTTTTGTTCGCGACTTTATTCAAAAAGTTTTCGTGGAAGGCAAATATCCGGGATTGCTGAATTTAAATATTCCCAATATTCCCGAAATCGACTGGCACCATGTCAAAGTTTGTCGTCAGGGCCTGCAGTTTTATGAAAATGCGATCACGTCAGCGGTGGATGAAAACGGTCAGATTTACTACCGCGTCAAAGGACGCGCGTTGCCGGATTCGGATCAGGAAGACGATGTCTACTTTTTGCATCGCGGCTGGATTACGGTGACGCCGCTGACCTGGTATCAGGGCGCGGATCAGGAGATCGGCGCGGTGGAGGATCTGCTGCACGCGATTGCGCAGCAAGAAGTGAAGCAATAAAAAAGACGAGCTCAGCTCGTCTTTTTTGTTGCGGTGTTAGCGGTTGTGTTCGCCGTTATATTTTGAATTTTCGCCGAGCACTTTGGATACGGCCGTTTTCAAAATGGTTTTGCCGTACGTGAGGGCCTCGGTATTGAAATGCATATCCGGCTGATGCAACCCGGGTTTGAGATCGGCGCCCAGACCGTAGAAGCCGACATGCAAATTCGGCTTGGCGATGACGTAGTGGCAGAAATCTTCGCCGCCCGGCGTGGTTTGCGCCGGCAACGTGTTTTCGCGGCCGAGGACTTCGGCAATACTTTCTTCCAACAGTTCGCACATGTCGTCGTTGTACACGGCGGCCGGTAAATCGATCAATGTTTTGCAGGTGCAGGTGCAGGAAAAAGCGGCGACGGCGTTTTCCACGGCGATTTTGATTTTTTCATTGAGTTCCGCCATGGTATCGTTATCACCGGCGCGCATATCAAAAGCGAGCAATACTTTGTCTGGGATCGCGTTTGTCGCGCCGGAATCACAGAGGCAGCGGGTGGCTTTGACGCTGAACGAACGTTCCGGATTCGGTTGGATTCCCGTGGCGGCGAGGATCGCCAGCGCCGCCGCATGCAAAGCGTTGTGACCTAAATGCGGTCGAGCGCCGTGCGCGCGTTGCCCTTTGATTTCGAATTCCACGGTGTGGCTTGCCGAGTAGTAGAGGGCGGCGATCGCCTGTCCTAATTTTGCCTCCTGAATCGGACGAACATGCTGCCCGATCAGGTAATCGACGTCATCCAACACGCCGCTGTCGACGATCGTGTACGCGCCCTGACCGATTTCTTCCGCCGGCTGGAAAATCATTTTCAGCTTACCGCGTTTGACGATTCCTTCTTGAATGATTTCTTCGCCGGCCGTCAGCGCCATCGCCGTGTGGGCGTCGTGACCGCAGCTGTGAATCGCGACATGCTTGCCGTCGACGATATGTCCGAGCGCATCCATATCCGCGCGCACGGCCATCGTCGGGCCGGGTTTGCCGCTGTCAAAAATGCCGACGACACCGGTGTGACCGCCCAGGCCTTCCGTGACATCAAAGCCGGCTTCCCGCAGTGTTTTGGCTACGAATTCGGATGTTTTATGCTCCTCCAACCCGAGCTCCGGGATGGTATGTAAATATTCTCTGAAATCCTGTTCTCTTGCCATATTATTCCCTCCTTTAGTACCACCAGTATAACACAATCGCTTACGTCGAACGGGCAAATTTTAATTTTTGACTAAAATATGTTGGTAAAGCAAATGATAAATGTTATAATGGACGTAATATTTTTTTAGGAATATTGTATTCCGACCGACGCGTGCCTTGGCATCGCGCGGCTTTTTTAACAGGAAGGAAGGGGATGCAGATGGCAGAAGAAAAGCGGAAAACTGACGCGCCGCAAGGCCAACCTGTCGAATCGACAGCAAAATCGGACCGACGGCAGGAAGCGGAACGTCTGCTTGGCGGTAAAGTCGGTATCGGCGCTTACATCGCGTTGATTGCGGCCATCATTTTTTTCTCTGGCATTTTGATGAAAGTCGACGGTATGAAATGGTTGAGCGCGTTTGACTATACGACCTTGATCGGTAAGTACGGTACGATGAAAGTACCGGAAAAAGCGACTTGGCTCGGTATGGGCGGTTTTTCCGCGCGGCAAGGCTTTTTATTCGCGCTTTCGTTGGCGCCGTCCGTAATGCTTGCATTGGGCGTGATCGAAGTGCTTGCGCAATACGGCGCGATTCGCGCGGCGCATAAGTTGATGACGCCGCTGTTGAAACCGATTTTAGGCTTACCGGGATTGACGGGGCTGGCGCTGATTACGGACTTGCAGAGTACGGATGCCGGCGCGGCGCAGACGAAGGAATTATTTGATGAAGGCTTGATCAATGATAAGGAACACACGATTATGACCGCCTGGCAGTACAGCGGCGCGGGCATGATCAGTAATTACTTCGCGACCGGATCGGCGGTATTTGCGGCATTGACCGTGCCGGTTATTTTGCCGCTGGGAATTATTTTCGTCATGAAGTTTGTCGGCGGCGCATTTGTCCGCTTTATGTTAAATACGGTTTACGGAAAGGATTTTGCCGATGAATAACATGAATACGCAAAGTAAAAATCCTTTTGACGTATTCGTCATCGGGGCTCGCAAAGGTTGGAACATCGCGGTCAACAACATGATCCCGAACGTCTTGATGGCGTTTGCGATCGCGCACATTTTGGATCTTCTGGGCGTGCTCGATTTCATGAGCGCGATTTTCGGACCGGTCATGGGGATCTTCGGCTTGCCGGGACAGGCTGTCATGGCGCTTTTGACGGCGTGGCTTTCCCTTTCCGCCGGCGTCGGCATGGCGGTATCGCTCGCGGGGCAGGGCCTTTTGAGCGGCACGCATTTGACGATTTTATTGCCGGCGATGGTTCTGATGGGATCGCAGCTGCAGTATATGGGTCGACTGCTCGCGGTCGCCGATGTCAAAAAGAAATACTGGCCGCTGTTGATGCTGACCAGTATCATGAATGCCGTAATTGCCATGTTCATCATGCGCATACTGGCGTAACGACAAATAAAAAAGCACACCGAAAGGTGTGCTTTTTTATTGCGTTATTTGGCGTGTTTTTCCCGCGCTTCGTCAAGCAGAGCGATCGTTTGATCGGTCGAGAGTACCTGGCAATAAATCAGATTCATGATTTTCAGTTCCGCGTCGTGAAGTTCCTGCGTCGCAGCCGCGCACGCATCTTCTACGCAAATGACTTGGAAGCTGTCGTCCGCTAAGCCGCGCACCGTTCCGGCGACGCATTGGTCGGTGACGATGCCGCCGACGACCACCGTTTTAATGCCCATATTGCGTAAAATACGGCAAATATTCGTGCCGGTCGTCACGCTGTCGGTCGTTTTGTTGAAAACGAGCTCATTGTCTTGCGGGGTGAGTTCTTCCACCATCGCGGCTTCCGTCGAATCCGCGTGAATGAAGATGCCGTTCCAGCCGTCCGACTTCTGGACGGTTTCCCGATCTTCGCCGTCGGTCAACAGGCAGGCGATTCGCCCGAATGTGACGCGCAATTCATGGTCGCGGAAATAATCGAGCAGGCGTCGCGCGTTGGGGATCGTCGTCGTTTTCAAACGGTCGCGGAAATACTTCCAGCGATCCCATGTGCCTTCTTTTTTCAATTCCAGCGCTTCGCCCATTTCGTCATGGGCGAATTCGTTTTGCAGATCGACGAGCAGCAAGGCCGTCGTTTTCGGATCCAGATTGAGCTCCGGATAGGTTTCGACGTCCTGGTAGTAAAACGAACGGTACTTCGGATCCACTTGAATTTTCATGAAAGACCTCCTTAAATAATATGCACTTCTTTATTACCAATATTACTTCCCAAAGGAAATGACAGCCTGATTGAATTTTTCCGGCTGTTCAAAGAAAAAGAAATGACCGGCATCGGTAAATTCTTTATAATCGCCGCGCGGCAACAAGGTCGTGATGTGCTGACCCTGCGTGACGCCGGCGGGGAAGACGTGATTGTCCGAACTCATGACAAGTGTCGGTACGCTGACGGTTGGCAAGACCGCGGAAAAGTCATTCGTCAAATAATCGTTGTAAATCGCGACCGCGCTCCATGGAGCGGCGGCGCGCATGTCTTCGAGGGCGAACGCCACATCGGCGGGCGGCTCTCCGTGCCAACATTTACGGAAAAACGCTTCGGTAAAACCGTCGCGATCGTTGAGGTATTGGTTGACCTGCGCATTCCATTGATCCGCGTTGAAACCTTTCAGCGCATGACTGTTCCAACGCTCGGGACTGTAGGGGAACGGCGTCATATCGATCAGCAGTACGCCCGTGACGCGGCCTTCCGTACCGAATTGGTCCCAGTAGGAAAGCACGGTCGGTCCGCCGAGCGACCAGCCGCCTAAAATGACGTCTTGCAAACTGAAATTTAAAATAATTTCGTGAATGTCAGCCGCATATTGACGGATCGTGTGCCCCGCCAATGTTTTCTGGGAGCGACCGTGACCCCGCAGGTCCCAGGTGATGACCTGAAAGTGGCGATTGAGTTCGTCACGATTTTTTTGCCAGCAGCGACCGGAACAGAGCCAGCCGTGACACAACATCAGCGGTCGGCCTTGGCCGGAAATCTCCACGTAGAGTGACGTGCCGTCTTTGGTCTTGAAATACAGCGATCCGTTTTTCATCCTCCACCTCCGAAATTACTTTAAACTGTCATATGCGGCCTGCCAGCTTTGTGTTCGAATACAGGCTTCGGCCGCGAGGTCATGTTCCATAAAACCGTTGGACCGATACCAGGCAATTTGCTTAGCGATATCATCGGTTGCAAGTTTACCGTCGCGATCGATGTAGGGAAGACTGCGACTGACATCGGCGGCCGGCGTTTGCGTATACCGGCTGATGATTTCGACCACTTCGCGAAAACGCGCGTCCGTTTCCAGACGTTTGGCCGGCGTCATCACCGGTGCGTCGGCGAACACCGCATCATAGTAGTCTCTGCAGGCGCGGATATACGCTCGCATAAAACGCTTCCCGGCGTCATTGTTTTGGGCAAAACGCGGCGCGTAAAAAACGGCTGAGGTCTGATAGGTCAAGCGTTCTCCCACCGGCGTCAGCAATTTTACCTGACCGCTTTCCAACAGCTGGGAGGCAAAGGGCTCATTGACAATCGCGCCGTCAATTTGTCCCGATGTCAGCGCCGCTAAAACGGCACTGACTTTGCCGAGATTCGCATAATTTACCGCGGCGCGATCCAAGCCTGCCTGCTCCAGCAAATGACCTGCCATATACTGGTAAGTGGAACCCGCCTGCGTATTTCCCAGCGTTTTTCCCGCCAGATCTTTCACCTCGTGCACGCCCGCCGCATACGCTTGCGCCGTCACGACAAGAAAGCTGCCGGAGTGTTCGGGAACTTCCCGACCTTTATCGGCGACAAGATAGGGAACCTGCCCGGCCGCCGCCAAATTGTAAAGACCCGCCGTCAAACCGGTAGCGCCCACGTCAATGGCGTTCGATGCCGTCGCGACAGCGATCGGTTGCGCCGCGTCAAACCAGACCGGTTCCGGCGCAATGCCCTCCTCCACGAAATATCCTTTTTCGATGCCGATGAAAAGCGGCGCGGAACTGGCCAGCCGCAACATCCCCACTTTGACGGGGATT
>USPU01000009.1 GCA_900556745.1 uncultured Veillonellaceae bacterium | reverse complement strand
GCGACGAGCCGGCGCCGCGGACAACTTCGATTTTTTCAATATCCGTGGTCGGTAAGACGGCCCAGTCGACGGTACTGTTCCAGCCGGAGTTCAAGGGTTGTCCGTCAAGCATGATCAGGGTTTCAGCGGAACCGAAACCGCGCATCATCAAATCGGAAGACATGCCTCCGTCCGCGACCGGCGAACGATAGACGCCGGGCGTATGCGCTAACGCGTCGGCGAGGTTTTGCACCGGCCGTTTTTTCATTTCTTCCGCCGTGACGACATTGGCGGATGCCGGCACATGTTGCGTTTTTTCCTCAAGCCGCGTCGCGGTGACGATGATCGTACTGCGGTGCGGCATACGCCATGCTCGTTCCGGCAACCATAGCCAAGACGAGCGGTATGAGTTTCCTTTTTACCATAAAGGCCTCCTCAGAAATAAATAATAAATGATAACAATTACATACAACTGCAACTATATTGGTTACAATTGTATATAGTATACATTCTCGAAAAGAGTTGGTCAAAGAAAGAAAAGAAAAAAATAAAAGCTTTCTTATTGCAATATTTGTTGCGCGCAAAACGATCCATACGATGGATCGTTTTGCGCGCAACTTCAGACCGTTCAAGGATGGATTTAAGATGGCAAAAAGATAAGCGTGATATAATGAAATAAAATAAAATAAAACTTTACTTCATTATATGAAAGCGGGGATTCTAATGAATGAAATGAAACAAGCGCAAGTCGTGGAAGAAATGACGTTTAAGCGCGCCTTTGAACGTTGCGTACGAGAAAAGTACGTGGCCTTCAGCGGTCGCGCGTCACGTGCGGAATATTGGAAATTCATGCTGATTTATGTGGTTATTTTGCTCATTGCACAGGCATTGGACGTGGGACTTTTTCCGCACACCGTAGACGAGACCGGAATGGGAGGAACGATCACGACGATCGTGACGATTTTGTTATTCCTGCCGGCGTTTACGGCGCAAATTCGTCGTCTGCATGATATCGGCAAAAGCGGCTGGTGGATTTTGTGGCAGATTGTGCCGCTCATCGGTACGTTGGTATTGCTTTATTTCTTGGTAAAGCCGTCGGAAAAAGGTACGAATAAGTACGGTCCGCAGCCTTCGGAAACATTATAAAAGTCCGCTTCGGCGGGCTTTTTTATTGGAAGCGATAAGGTGTGAATGCGAAAACGAAAAGTGACCGAATGAAATTTTACACGGATATTTTACAAGTAAAAATATTGTCATGATTTTGGCATGATGACGGGAAAATTTCACGCGAAACGGCAAATAATCGGTAACGCGCCACCTTTTTGGCGCGCTGTATTTCACTCGTTTTTGACAAAGCGCGGCAGCGGGAAATGGCCGTACGGCGCGGGCGGTATAGAACAGTGAATATGGTATAATAAGAACAGGAGTTTGTGAGCGGACCGGACAATTTTGATTGTCCATAGCAAGATCAGCAAGAATGTTCGGGACATCTACATATTGGGAGGTTTTATTTTGGCGAAAGAAAAATTGCAGATCATCCCCCTCGGAGGTTTGGGGGAGATCGGTAAAAACATGACGGTATTCCGTTATGGAGACGATATTGTGGTGCTGGATTCGGGCTTGGCATTTCCGGATAACGAAATGTTGGGGATTGATATTGTCATCCCGGATTTCAGCTATTTGATTGAAAATAAGGATAAAGTACGCGCGATTGTGATCACGCACGGGCACGAGGACCATATCGGCTCGCTCTCGTACCTGTTGAAGGAAGTTTCGGCGCCGGTTTACGCGACGCGCCTGACCTGCGGTTTGATCGAAGGCAAGTTGAAAGAAAATCGCGTGGGCAAGTACCAGCTGAATGTCGTTAAATCCGGTGATGAAATCACGGCCGGAGCTTTTAAAGTAGGGTTTTCCCATGTGAACCATTCGATTCCGGATTCCTGCGGGATTTATTTCCGCACGCCGGTAGGAACGGTGGTGCACAGCGGGGACTTTAAGATCGACTACACGCCGGTGGATGGCAAGATGATGGATTTCAAAAAAATTACGGAGCTCGGCAATCGCGGCGTGCTCGTGTATTGCGCGGACTCGACGAACGCGGAACGCGCCGGGCACACGCCTTCGGAAAAAACGGTTTCCGCGGCGCTGATGCGGGAGTTTGCGCAGGCGCGCGGCCGAATTATTTTGGCGACGTTCGCATCGAATGTGTCCCGCGTGCAGATGGCGATTGATGCGGCGGTGGCGAATCAACGCAAAGTGGCGGTGTTCGGTCGCTCCATGGTGAATGTCGTCGGGATCGCGCTCGAGATCGGGTATCTTACGGCGCCGAAAGGAACGATTATCGACAGTGATGAAATCAATCGCTATCGGGCGGACCAGCTTTGCATTTTGACGACCGGCAGCCAGGGCGAACCGATGGCGGGGCTTTCGCGGATGGCGGACGGCGCGCACCGACAGATCCAAATTCATCCGAACGATACGGTCATTCTCTCGGCGTCGCCGATTCCGGGCAACGAAACAAGCGTCGGCCGCACGATTGATAAATTGGTGAAATTGGGCGCGCGCGTGGTGCACGGTTCGGATAAGAAAGTCCACGTGTCCGGCCACGGCTCGCAGGAAGAGTTGAAGATGATGTTGTCGCTGATTCGTCCGCGCTTCTTTATTCCGATGCACGGGGAATACCGCATGCTGCATAAACATGCGGAAATCGCGGAAAGTTTGGGCGTGAAGCGCGATAATATTTTAATCGGCGAAAACGGACAGATCTTTGAATTCACCGGTCGCAAAGGCCGGCTCGCGGACAAAGTGCAGGCGGGCAAAGTCTATGTGGACGGCTTGGGCGTCGGCGATGTCGGCAATATCGTTATTCGTGATCGTCAGCAACTGTCGCAGGACGGTATGGTCATTGTGACGCTGGTGCTTGAAAAGGGGTCAACGCAAGTGCTTGCCGGACCGGATATCGTGTCCCGCGGCTTCATTTACATGCGCGACTCGGAAGCCTTGATCCGTGAAATGACGCGGCGCGTCGATGCGGTTATCGAGCGCTGCGCGGACAATAATATCACGGAATGGAATGTGATTAAAATGCAGATCCGCGATACCTTGTCGCGTTACATCTTTGAAAAGACCCGTCGGCGTCCGATGATTTTGCCGATTATTCAGGAGGTTCATTAATGCCGCAACGATCTACCCGCGCGCTTACGGAAGCGGGCCTGCTCGTCGGTCTCACGGTGGTGTTGT
Source organism: uncultured Veillonellaceae bacterium (assembly GCA_900556745.1). Classification (GTDB taxonomy): domain Bacteria; phylum Bacillota; class Negativicutes; order Veillonellales; family Negativicoccaceae; genus Negativicoccus. The sequence goes on along the minus strand of USPU01000009.1, from coordinate 22,728 downwards.
CGCTGGTGGGGACGTACGTACCGATCCTCTCGGCAGTAGCGCTGTTGTTGTGGCCGGTACCGATCGCCTATTTGGGCGTTCGGTACGGCATGCGTTGGTCGCTGCTGGCAACGGTGGCGACTTTATTTATCTTGACGCTTTTCACGGGACCGGTGGTGGCGGCCGGCATCGGACTCACCTTCGGCTCGATGGCCTTGACGCTGGGCGAGGGATTTCGTCAGAAATGGTCGGCGGGACGCATCTTAACGGTTGCGACGATTGTTTTTTTGCTCGGTTTCGGGATTCAGTTCCTGCTGTCCTTTTACGTCATGGGCGTGAACGTTTTCGCGATGTACGAAGACGCGATGCGCCAATCGACGGAACAGGCGTTCCGAACCTTGGAAGGCATGGGGTACAATTCGATTGACCTGGCGGAGGCGAAGTCGCAATACTTGGCGCAACAGGCGCAAATCCGTCAGGTGGCGCCGTTCATTGTGGTGTCGGCGGGATTGTTGTTGTCGTATCTTAACATCGTTATCGCGCGGGCGATTTTACGTCGTCTGCAGATTGATTTACCGAAGTTTCCGCCGGTGGCGGAATGGGAAATGCCGCGGGCAGCGCTGTACCTGTATGTATTCGCGTTGTTGCTCGGCTGGTTCGGGCCGCAATATTTCCCGCAACTGCCGGCGGAAATAGCGATGAATATTCAAGTCGCGGCGATGTACCTGATTTGGCTACAGGGGATCGCGGTCGTTTTTTGGTGGGCCCGACGCCATCCGCGCTTGGCTTTCATGCGCTGGGGGATCGTGATCGGAAGCTTTATCATTCCGACATTTTTAGGATTTTTATTTTTAATCGGTTTAATTGATATGGGCATCAATTATCGTAAGCGGAAAGGATATACTCCGACGAATGGAATATCGTAATTTCTGGTTCAAAAATCGCAGTGATCGCGCGTACGCGGCAATTGTGATCCTGCTCATTTTAGTGCTGGCCTGGTTGAATCCGATCGTGGCGGGGTTGTGTACTCTGGTTGCGTTCGGCGTGTACCTCGTTTTGCGCAAAACGGAGATCGAGCAGGAACGCGTGTGGCGGCATTACCTGAATGCGGTGTCCGCCTCGGTGACGGAAGCGTCTTTATACGCGACGCAGAATTTGCCGATCGGGATTGCGATTATTGATGAAAAAAGCATGCTCGTCTGGAGCAACTCGGTGTTTCGCGACTGGGTGCAGGAGCTGAAAGAGGGCGACCGCCTGCAAAAGTTGTTGCCGCAAACGCAACTGGCCAAACTGTGGGGGAAATCGGGTTATTTTTCCGCGCGGATCGGCGACAGTTATTACCGCGTCATCTATAAATTCCTCGACCGCGCCAGCGGCATCAATGCCGCAGAGAACGATAATCCCGGCGAAGCCTACATGGTGCTGTATTTTGACGATGTGACGGAGGCGGAACGCAGCAAGCAGGAAAGCGTAGCGGCGTTGCCGGTTTTCTGCTATGTGCAGTTGGATAATCTGGGCGAGGTTTCGTCCGATTTGACGGAAGTACAGCGTTCGGCGCTCTGGGCGGAAGTCAATACGATGGTGCTCGACGAATTCGGCAAGATCGACGGTTTTATCAAAAGTTACGAGCGCAATAACTACATCGCCTGCATCAGCCGCAAATCGCTGCAGCAATTGATTGACGATAACTTCAAAATTTTGGAAAAAGTCCGCTCGATTCACACGGTGAACCGGATTCCGGTGACGCTTTCGATCGGTTGCGCTTACGGGGAAGAATCCTTTGCCGAGCAGGAAGGGGAAGCGCGTTTGGCGCTCGATTTGGCGTTGGGCCGCGGCGGCGATCAGGTCGTCATCCGGGCGGACGGCGAAACGCAGACCTTCGGCGGTAGGAGCCAGGCCTTGGCGAAAAATACGCGCGTGCGCGCCCGCGTGGTGGCGCAGGCGATTCACGAACTGATCAGCCAGGCGGACATGGTGCTCGTCATGGGCCATGCCAGGGAAGATTACGATTCCCTCGGCGCGGCAGTGGGTGTCGCGTACATGGCGACCTCAGAAGGCGTGCCGGCGCATGTCGTCATCAGCGAAGATCAGGAAACGGTGGAAAAGCTGGTCGATCAGGTGTGGGCGACACCGGGCATGGAAGATTTGCTGATTTCGGAAGAGGCCGCGCAAGAATTGGTGACGCCGCAGACGGTACTCTTTGTAGTGGATACGCATAAACCGGAAATGACGGCGGCGCCGAGTTTGGTGGAAATGATTCAAAACCGCGTCGTCATTGATCACCATCGACGCAGCAATACTTTTATTCCCGATCCGCTGCTCGTCTATCTCGAACCCTCCAGCTCTTCGACATGTGAACTTGTCACCGAGCTTTTACAGTACTATTCCGATACGATCGAATTGAACGAGACACAAGCCTCGGCGTTGTACGCCGGTATCGTCGTCGATACGAAGAACTTCGCCGTGCAGACCGGCATTCGCACGTTCGACGCGGCCAGTTATTTGCGCCGCAGCGGCGCCGCGACGGAACTCGTCCGCGATCTGTTCGCGCTCGATTTCGAGACCGTTTTGACGCGGGCGGACGTGCTGACGCGCGCCGAAAAAATTGATGGCGACATCGTGTGCGCGACCATTCCCGACGATGCGGAAAACGCGCAGATTCTCGCGGGACAAGTGGCCGATATGATGATCAATATTGAAAATATACATACGAGTATCGCCATTTACTATAATGGCGAAGGCTACAGCGCATCCGTGCGTTCCGACGGTGAAATTAATGTTCAGCGCGTGATGGAAGAGCTCGGCGGCGGCGGTCATCAGACGGTGGCCGGCGGACAGTTCGCGCCGGAAGAAACGCCGGAAGAAATCAAAAATAAAATTGTCGCGCAGATTCGCGCGCAAAAAGAGGAGAATGCGAAATGAAAGTGATCTTATTACAGGACGTCAAAAAAGTCGGTAAAAAAGGGGAAATCATCGAAGTCGCCGACGGCTACGGCCGCAACTACCTGATGCGCCGCGGTCTGGCGTTGGAAGGCACGCCGGAAAATTTGAACAACGCGCGCCAGAAAAATGCCGCGCAGGAACATAAAGATCAGGTCGCAGAGGACGAAGCCAAAGTTCTCGCGGCGCAATTAAAAAAAGTAACGGTCGAAGTGCCGTTGAAACTCGGCGCCGACGGACGCGCGTTCAGCTCCGTCACCGCGCAGACGATCAGCGAAGCGCTCGCGGCCAAACATGAACTTACCGTGGATAAAAAGAAAATCGAATTGAAAGAACCGATTCGCACCGTGGGGCGTTTTCCCGTCGCCATCCGGATCCATCCGAAGATGACCGCGGAAATCCAGGTGCATGTAGTTCCGGAGGAATAATTAGATAATGAAAGATATCTGGCGGCGGTTGTGGAGTCGTAATTCACAGACCGGCGCCGAGAGCGAAGCGGAGTTCGGGCGGCAAATCGCCGTCCTTTCGGGCGTGTATTCAGGCCTTATCGGCGCGGAGCGTTTTTTGTTGGCGGGCAGCCATTATAACGCGCTTTCCTACCTGCACGCGGAAGATCCCCAAAAACGGCTGGCGGGTTTGGCGCGCATCGTGCTGGAAGATCCGGATATTCCCGTGCCCGGTGAAGAACAGTCGCAGGCGCTGCTGGAGCGAACGGAAAATCGCATCAGCGATCTCTTGGCGCGGCAGGCGGTCGAAGAGCGGCTGGAACAAAAAATTAATGATGCGCTGGAAGAAAAGCATCAGGAATATGTCAATGATTTACGCCTGGAACTTTTGAATGAAGAGACGGGCGATTTTGAAACGCCGCAGTCTCGTGAAAAATTGGCGCAGCTGGACAAACTGGACCACATTCGTCTGACGGATACGATCGCCGCCCAAGTGCGGCCACAAACCTTGGCGGATATTGTCGGCCAAAAAGACGCGTTGGAAGCCTTGCTCGCGAAACTCGCGACGAAGTATCCGCAGCACCTGCTTTTATACGGACCGCCGGGTGTCGGCAAGACGACGGCGGCGCGCGTCGTCTTAGAGGCGGCGAAGCAATTCGATTTCACGCCGTTTCAAAAGGACGCGCCGTTTGTGGAAACGGACGGTACGACGTTGCGCTGGGATAATCGCGACATGACGAACCCGCTGATCGGTTCCGTGCACGACCCGATCTACCAGGGGGCGCAGCGCGATCTCGCCGATAAGGGGATTCCCGAGCCGAAGCCGGGGCTGGTGACCAAGGCGCACGGCGGCGTTTTATTTATCGATGAAATCGGGGAAATGGACCCGCTGCTGCTCAATAAGCTTCTGAAGGTGTTGGAAGATAAGCGGGTGTATTTCGAGTCGTCGTACTATGATGAAGACGATCCGCAGGTGGCGGCGTATATTAAAAAATTATTCCGCGACGGCGCGCCGGCCGATTTTATTTTGATCGGTGCGACAACGCGCGCGCCGGAAGAAATCAATCCGGCGATCCGTTCGCGTTGCGCGGAAGTCTTTTTCGCTCCGTTGGCGACGGATGATGTCGCGCGAATCGTCACGGACGCGGCGCAAAAACTCGGCGTAGTATTGGCGGACGGTGTCGCGGCGGCGATTGCCGAATACACCGGCGAAGGACGCAAAGCGGTGCAGCTGCTGGCGGACGCGTACGGTTTGGCGATGTACCATGCGGGACGCGCCGACGGCTTGACCGTCACCTTGCAGGATTTACGACGGGTGGCGCAGGCGGCGCACCTCGTGCCGCAACGTCATGATCAGGCCTCGGCACAGCCGCGAGTCGGACATATTTTCGGTTTGGGCGTGGCGGGTTATGTCGGCTCGGTGATTGAAGTGGAAGTCGCTTTTCCCGCGCGCATTCCCGGCAAAGGTGAATTGCGTTTCAACGATACGGCGGGCTCGATGGCGAAAGACTCCGTGTTCAACGCTTCGGCGGCGGTACGTCGCGTCGCGGGCGCGGATACGCGTGAATATGATTTGCATGTGAACGTGATCGGCGGCGGTCAAATTGACGGTCCTTCGGCGGGCGTGGCGGTGACCTGCGCGCTGCTTTCGGCGATTACAGGCATTCCGTTGCGGCAGGATATCGCCGTCACGGGAGAAGTCGCGCTGAACGGCGCGATCAAACCGATCGGCGGTGTGCACGCGAAAGCCTATGGTGCCAAACAGGCCGGCATGAAAAAAATGCTCATTCCGGATGAAAATCGGGATGATATCGGCGCCGAGTACGCGGGATTGCCGATTGTTCGCGTCAAAACCATCGAAGACGCGTGGCGGGAAATGACCGCGGGAGGTAAGGCATGATCGAACGGATTCCACCGCAAAATGTGGACGCGGAACTGTCCGTCTTAGGGGCGGCGGTGACCAATAAAGAAGCGGCGATCAAAGCGACCGACGTACTACAGGCGGCCGATTTTTATCGGGAAGCCAACGCAGTCGTTTTTGAAGCGATCAATAATCTGATTTTTCACAACCAAAATGTTGACGTCTTGACGGTGACGGAAGAACTGCGTCGCATGGGGCAACTGGATAATGTCGGCGGCGTCAGCTACGTGACGGACTTGCCGAATCATCTCGTTTCCTCCCTCGACGTGGAACGGCACGCGCAGATCGTGCTGGAAAAAGCGCGTTTGCGCCGCCTGATTCTCGCGGCCGATACAATCGCGGGAGAAGCGTACGCCGGCGAAGGCGAAGTGACGGATATCGTCGATGCCGCCGAACGGCGTATTTTGGAAGTGGCGAAAGATGAACGTCGTCAGGAGATGACGGCGATCGGTGAGATCGTCCAGGGACAGTTGGATGATATCGCCAATAAATACACGAATAAAAGCGGAATTACCGGTTTACCGACCGGATTTTCCGGTTTCGATAATATTACGAGCGGCCTGCAGCCGTCCGATCTGATTTTGGTGGCGGCGCGTCCGTCCATGGGTAAAACGGCGCTGACGCTTAACATCGCGCAGCATGTGGCACTGAAAGAGCATAAAAATGTAGCGTTCTTTTCCTTGGAAATGTCGCAGGAGCAGCTGGGCTTGCGTATGATCTGCTCGACCGCGCTTGTCGATTCGCAAAAATTGCGCACCGGCCGCATCACTTCGCAGGATGAATGGTCGCGTATTATGCAGGCGGCGACGGCTTTATACGACGCGCCGCTGTTCATCGATGATACGCCGGGGATTACGGTCGCGGAAATGCGTTCCAAGGCGCGGCGCTTGCAGGCGGAAAAAGGACTCGATTTAATTATCGTCGATTACTTGCAATTGATGCAGGGCAGTCAGGGTCGTCGACAGGCGGAAAATCGGCAGCAGGAAATTTCCGAAATTTCCCGCTCGCTGAAAAGCTTGGCGCGTGAACTCAAAGTGCCGGTGATCGCACTTTCGCAGTTGAGCCGAAGCGTCGAATCGCGCCAAGTGAAACGCCCGATGCTTTCCGATTTGCGCGAATCCGGTTCCTTGGAGCAGGACGCGGATATCGTCGCGTTTCTCTATCGGGAAGGTTACTACCAGCAGGAAATTGAAGATTCCAGTAAAAATATCACGGAAGTCATCATCGCCAAGCATAGAAACGGCGCCACGGGCACGATTCAGTTGTACTTCCATGGTCAGTGGACGCGCTTTGTCGATATGACGAACCGCAACGATGAGGCGGAGGCGCAGTAATTCATGACGGACGGGACGAGCGAGATCGATTGGTGGAAGGATACCGCGCCGACAAATTGGCAGACCTTGCCGGACAGCGCGGAGTCGTTTACGGAACGTTGGTACGAAACGGTGAAGCATTGCCGCCATTGTCGCCTCGGCGCGGAACCGAATCACGGTCCGACCGGCGCGACCGGTCCGATCGACGCGCCGTTGATGCTGGTCGGCGAGGGACCGGGCGGTGTGGAAGACGCGTACGGCGTGCCGTTGGTCGGCCCGAGCGGGCAACTTTTAGACCGCGCGCTTTGGTCGGTAGGCATTACGCGCGACCGCGTGTATGTGACGAATATCGTCAAGTGTCGACCGCGCAATAATCGCACGCCGCAAGCTGCGGAGGCGGATATTTGCGCTGCGCGCTGGCTCTGCCGCGAAATCGCGCTGGGGAAACCGCGCGCGATCGTCGCTTTGGGAAAAGTCGCGCTGCGTTTTTTCGCCGGCCGCGAATTGGGCATGGTACGTTCGCGCGGTCAATGGTTGCAGTGGACCCTGCCGGGCACGAACGAAGTCTATCCCGTCATGCCGACGTTTCATCCCGCGTACCTGTTGCGTTTGACGGGGCAGGCGGAAAAGGAAGCGAAGTGGCAGGTATACTACGATTTACTGGCGGCCAAAGAAAAAGCGGCGGCCGCCGTTCCCGCATACCGCTGGCAAGCGGCGACGCCGCCGGATCTCAAGGGTCTGTTCGACAAACGTCGTCAGGAGCGCGCGCAGAGGCGCTGAAGGAGGTTATTGTGCAAGAACCGATTTTATTTAATCCGCGCGTGGCCGCGCAGAAACCGCGCAGCGTTTTGCATGATCCCTGTCCGTTTTGCGCCCGCGAGCATTTGACTGATATCCTCGCACAAAAAGACGATATGATTTGGCTCGTCAACAAATATCCCGTCATGGAAAAAACCTGGCAGACCGTGTTGATCGAAACGGCGAAACATGACAGCGATATCGCGACGTACGCGCCGGAAGAATGGGAAAATATTTTACGCTTCAGCATGGAAAAATGGCGTGAAACGATTGCCAGACGCCGCTTCCGCTCCGTGATTTATTACCGCAACTTCGGTCCGACTTCGGGCGGTTCCATTCGGCATCCGCATTCGCAAATTATCGGTTGCGAATCGTTTGACTACATGCAAAATGTGCGGTTGGATCAGCTTGACGGCGAAGTTTTGCATGAAACGAACAGCGTGCGCGTGACGCTGTCGGATCATCCTATCTGCGGGTTGCGTGAATTTAATGTACGTCTGAAAGATCCGAGGCGTTTGGATGAATTTGCCGACAGCATTCAAAAACTTGTGAAAGTGATTGTCGATCCGAACGGCTGGGGATATGCCAGCTATAATTTGTTTTTCTACGCGGCCGACTATGAATACTGTAAAATTATCGCGCGCGGCGTGACGAGCCCGCTCTTTTTGGGCTACATGCTCACGCAAGCGCCCGATGCGAAGGCGCGGCAGGGGATCCGTGAGGAACTTATGCCGCTTTGGACGGCGACAAGGAGACGATAGATGCGATTTTGGGCATTAAGCGATTTGCACCTGTCGGGCGATCCGCCGCAAAAGCCGATGGATGTTTTCGGCGATCGCTGGCGGAACCATCGGCAGAAAGTGGAAACGAATTGGCGCCAGCAGGTGGCGCAGGAAGATACGGTGTTGATCGGCGGCGATGTTTCGTGGGCGATGAAGCTCGAAGAGGCCGCTCCCGATTTGGATTTTATTCGGGCGTTGCCGGGACGTAAAATCATTTTGCGGGGCAATCATGATTATTGGTGGGCGGGACTTGCGAAAATGCAACGCGCGACCGATCATGAATTGCTTTTTTTACACAATAACTTTATCCCGCTGACCGACACGGTGGCTATCGCCGGCACGCGCGGCTGGATCGCGCCGGGAGATACGCAGTGGAAGCCGGAAGACGAAGTCGTTTGGGCGCGCGAATTGCAACGTCTGGAACGTTCGTTGACGTTGGCGCGGGAAGCCGGTTTTACCAAGCTGCTCGTGGCCACGCATTATCCGCCGTTCAATGAAGCGCGCGAACCGACCGAGATGGCGGACATCGCGAAGCGATACGGAGCGCTCGGATATATTTACGGACATATCCATGACGAGCAAAATTTCCGTTATTTGCCGCGGGAAATCCACGGCGTGCCTCTTTATCTCACGACCGCGGATTACTTGCAATTCAGTCCTTTGGAGATTCCTTTGCCGCTGTGAGAAAAAACGGCAAAGAAAAAAGACGAAATCATTTTGATTTCGTCTTTTTGATTGCGTGGACTGCTTACAGTTTAGAAAGCGTATCTTTGCGCGCCAGCAGCCATGCGGGAATTAATGAAGCCAGCAAGCCGACGGCCATGGTACCCAGCGCGATCAACAGCGGCTCTTTCAGAAATATCAGCGGCAAAGCGATCGCCGTATTCGTCGCCATCAGCGAACGGACGCCGAGATAACCCGCGTAACCGAGAACGTAGCCGAGAATTCCGCCGAGGACTATAATCAAACCGTTTTGCCAGAGTGTCACGGTCAAAAGTTCCGAACGTTTGGCGCCCAGTACGCGCAGAATCGCGCGTTCAGGTAAACGCTGCAGACCGGAAAGATAGAGCGTGGAAAGAACGACTAACAGAGCGGCGGCGATGAAAAAGGCGCCGATGTACCACCACATTTTTTCGCCTTGGCCCATCAGGGAGAAAAGTTGAATAATGACCTGCGCCGGAAAGACCAGTTGCGCGTCGTTGCGCTGCTGGAACTCCATGGCGAGTTTCAACGCCTGACCGTAGCCTTGCGGCTGAATCAATACGGCCGTCACCTGTCCCGCGGTCGCGGCGTGCTCACCGTCGTTCACGTCTTGCGCGGCGGCTTCGTGTTCGTGTTCATGTTCATGTTCATGTTCTTCTTCATGCGCGGCGGCTTCGTGTTCATGTTCATGTTCTTCTTCGTGCGCGGCGGCTTCGTGTTCGTGATCATGGTGGTGTTCATGCGCCAGCCAGACGCTGCGGATATCCGTTAAAACGGCGTGATCGTACGGACCTTCCACCGGCGCCAAAATACCGACGACCGTGTAGATTTGATCTTTGTGGACATGACCGTGCGCGGTCGCGCCGTGAATGGATTGAAATGTGTCGCCGATTTTAGCGCCCAAAAGTTTCGCGGCGCCGTCGCCGATGACCGCTTCAAAAGGCGCGTTGAAACGGCGGCCCGACGCAACTTTCAGCCATGGTTCGCTTTGCGGCTTGACGCGATAATCGAAAATCGTATTTTCGGTGCCGACGATGCGAAAACCGCGCCAGTTGTCACCGAACGCCAGCGGGATCGCCTGCTTTACCAACGGATTGGCTTTTACTTCTTGAAAAACATCGCCGGTGACGTTACCAATCGGACGGTCTTTCAAATATACCGTGTTGAGTACCAACTGGTTGGCGCTGCCTTTGGCGCCGACAATTTGCTGGAACGGTTCGGTCGCTTTCGTGAGTCCGTAATGCATGCCGAACGAAAGCGCGGCGATAAATACGGAGGAGGCGATCGCCAGCGCGATTAAAAGCGTCAGCAAAAGCGTTTGCCACGGCCGGTGGCGCAGTTCGCTCCAAGCTATTTGGCGCAGCATAGGCGGCCTCCTTCCAAACGAATCGTGCCGTCGAGCTTCGCAGCGACGTCTTTATCATGGGTCGCTACAATCAGCGTGGCGCCCGCCGCGCGCGCGCGTTGCTGTAAAAGTTCGATCACGGCCATACCCGTGGCGCGATCCAGGCTGGCGGTGGGCTCATCGGCGAAAATATAATCGGGATTTTTGATGAGAGCGCGCGCTACCGCTACGCGCTGCTGTTCTCCCATGCTGAGTTCGCGCGGCAACTGATGACCGCGTTCCGGTAAACCGACCGAGCGCAAAAGTTCTTCCGCCGCGTCGGCACGGTCGCGATCAGAGGTGCGGGCGAAAAAAGCGCCGGCCAGGATATTATCCCGCGCGCGTAAAGTCGGCAATAAAGAAAAGTTTTGCATGACGTAGCCGACATGCGCCGCGCGAAATTCATCGAGTTCGGACTCACGGCAAGCCGTAAGATCCGTGCCGTCGATCTGAATTACGCCTTCCTGCGCGCGCGTTAACCCCGCCAGTAAGTGCAGCAACGTCGACTTGCCGCTGCCGCTGGGACCGACCAGCGCCCATTGACTGCAGTCGCCAAGCTCCAGCACGTCGATCGCCAATACGGTGCGTTCGTGATTGCCGTCACGATATGATTTTTTCACATTGCGTAAATTGATCATACATTTACTCCTATTGCGCTGTAACGCTGTGGGCGTTAATGCGAACCAATGATACAAAGCCCGTTTCCGCGTCGACCGCCGAACCGAGTTCGAGCGAACCGCGCACCGTGATAGGCGCGTCAAAAGGCAATGCGACAACGGGTTCCTGCAATTTTACGACCACAATATTATTCGGCCAATCGGCATCTGTCGAACAGAACGGACAAACAGACATCGGTACTTCCGTCAACACGAAAAAATTAATGGTCGGCGTTAACGGCGGGGCCATAAAGCCTGTCATCTCCACTTCCTGCCCGGCGAGACTTTGCAAATAATCGGACAAAACCAAACCGCGAACGGTAGAGCCCGCGTACATTTGCCCAAAAGAAAGCGAAGCAGCGGCGTGAACCACTCCGCTGCTTGCGCTTAAAGCCACAACCAGAGCAAGAACGAGATGCAATAATTGACGTTGCATGGTCATGCTCCTCTCGTACTATGTTGTTTGTTACTTCGTTGCGTCAATACCCAGAGCACGCATGATCGCAAAGAAGATTTCGGTGTTGTCCATCAGGCCGTGGAATTCTTCCGAGCCCGGACCGCCGGCCATGACGACGATGTCATCCGCGGAGTGGACTTCTTGCGTTTCCTTGGTCGAAGGCAACGAACCTTCAATGTAGCGAGCGCCTTTCGGTGCGCGATACGGGTTGCCGATAATCTTGCCGTTCTCGCCGGTAATCGCCGGTGAAGTCGGTTTCGCCTGGAAGCGATAGTTTTCGTAGTGGTCCGGGAAGTTGGCGTATTGCAGAGCGAGCGTTACGTCAGCATCGGGATCATCCGGGTAGCCGTCGGCGTTGCGGTCCGAGAATGTCGGCCAGCCGGCTTCCGCGTACGTGCGAACCGCGTCGCGACCTTTCACGCCGTCATGTTCGTGGTACGTGCCGGTCAGCGATACGCCGTGCGAGTGGTCGGCAATGACAACGATCAACGTATCATCGCCATGCGCTTTCGCCCAGTCGGTCGCGTAGGCTACGGCCTGGTCCAATTCGATCGTGTCGTAAGCGGCGCGCTGCCAATCCATCGTGTGCAGCTGCTTATCGATGCAGGCACCTTCGGACATCAGGTAGAAACCGTTGGGGTTATGCGAGAGAATATCAATCGCTTTCGCGGTCATTTCAATCAAATTCGGCTGATCCGGGAAGTTTTTCAGAACTTCCGGATTCTTTTTAAATTCACGATCCATGTAGACGTTCATGTGGTTCATCGTGAAGAGGCCGAGCAGAGGTTTATTGTCGTTGGCCGCCAACATTTCCTGACGGTTGCCGGCGAATTGGAAACCCGCTTTTTCGAAATCGGCAATGACGTTCTGTTCGTCTTTCCGTTTGGAACCGTTGGTGGAAAGCGGCAGGAAGAACTGCGCGCCGCCGCCGAGGATGACATCCGGACGGTGGTACGCGGCGAGATAGTCGGCGGCGATAGCCGGCTGTTCCGCGCGACGACGGGTGTGGGCGGTTACCGCGGCCGGCGTCGCGTCCGTAATGGCGGCCGTGGATACGATGCCGACGCCCATGTCTTTGGTTCGTTTAATAATCTCGGCAATCGTTTCGACTTTCGGATCATCCATCGGATCTTTGGTGCGGTTTTCATACACGCCCATCGCGTTGACGACGGATTTATGACCCGTGTTGTAGGCCGATGCCGAGTTCGCGGAGTCGGTGACCAGGGAGTCGTAACCCGATGTGGTGACAAAGGCCATGTTCGGCAAGTTTTCCATAGACAGATGACCGTTGTAGCGGCCTTCGTAAATCCCTTTGGAAAGAATGCGCGCCGCTTCTTTGATCTGCGGGCTCATGCCGTCGCCGACAAAGAGGATGACGTTTTTCGCTTTTTTCTTCGCCTTTTCATCGACTACTTTGTAGTTGATTTGGCGTTTGAGCGCGCCTTTGGAAGTATTGGCGGCGACAGCGATGTCGATTTCGCCGCGCGCTTTGAAGCTGACGTTGTCGATCCGGTACGACGTGTAGTCGTCATGTACCGTAATCACCGGCTTTTTGCCGAAGTATTTAGCGGCGTCTTTGCCGTTGACGGTGACGTTTAACGCCGTCGGATTATTGCCGTTGACTTCGACTTCAAAGTCAAAGCGTTGACCCTTTAAAAATTTCGCCTGATCGATCGGCATGATCGCGATTCCCGTGCGGGCCGCGCTGCGGGATGCGAGCTTTTGACCGTGCTGCCAGTCCGCTTTGGCCTGCTGCGACATGTAAGTCGGCATCGGTTCGGACGCGAAACTTACATCGGCGGGCATCGCCAACGAGAAAATTCCCGCGGCCAGGAACAGGCGCAAGGTGCATTTGGTAATACTGCGTGCGTTCATAGTAACCTCCCCTTAATGGAAAATCCATTTTCGCTAAACGTATAATAGCAATCTGTCACCAAAATACGGTAAATTTTCCACCGTTTCTTTGTAAATTTGAATGAGTATTCAAAAATGCGCCGTTTTCGCCGAAGACGGCGCGAATTTCCGCAATTATTTACGCAGGGAAGGACCGTGTTGACCAAAGAATGCAGTATTTTGTAAAATTCGCGTAAGCAAAAAGGCAGTCCGAGGACTGCCTTTTATGCTTGCTTTTTATTTATCAGCTTCGTCGATTAAAACGACCGGTTTAATCAGGTCTTTCGGCTTGTCGTGCATCAACTCAAGCGCTTCCGGTAAATGTTCCATGCCGCGGAACACATGAGTGACGAGTTCGGCGATGCGTAAGCGTCCCGATTCGACCATGTCCAGCAGCTGTTCCATGCGCAGACGACCGCCCGGCGTCAGACCGCCGCGGATCTGTTTGTGCGCCATGCCGGCGCCCCACGCTTCACGCGGGATTTCGAGATAATCAGCGCCGCTGTAGTAGTTGACGGTGCTGACGATGCCGCCCGGTTTGACCATTTCAATCGCCTGGCCGAGCGTTTTCGTTGTGCCGCCCGCGATGATGACGCGATCGACGCCCGCGCCGTTCGTCAGTTTGAGGATCTGTTCGGCGATCGGGCCTTCTTTATAGTTCACGATGGTGTTGGCGCCGAACGCTTGCGCCACTTTGACCGAAATGGGTCGCGAACCGACGGCGTAGATGTGACCGGCACCGCGCAACGCGGCACCCTGCACGGCCATCAAACCGACGGCACCGATGCCGATGACGACGACGGAATGACCGAAACCGATATCGGCGAGTTCCGCGCCGTGCAAACCGGTGGTGGCCATGTCGCAGAGCATGACGGCGTGTTCCGGAGCGAGCCAATCCGGCAAGAGAGCGAGGTTGGCGTCCGCGTCGTTCACGTGGAAAACGTCGGCGAAAACGCCGTCTTTAAAGTTGGAGAATTTCCAGCCGGCGAGCATCCCGCCCGAGTGCATCGGGAATCCCGCCTGCGAGCGCTCCGCGCCCCAGTCCGGAGTAATCGCGGGCACGATGACGCGGTCGCCCGGCTTAAAATCTTTGACCTCCGCGCCGACTTCGACGATCACGCCGACCGCTTCGTGGCCTAAAATCATGTCATGGCGATCCCCCAGAGCGCCTTCGTAAACGGTGTGAATATCCGATGTGCAAGGCGATACCGCCAACGGCCGTACCAACGCGTCTTTGGCGCAGAGCGCGGGACGATCTTTTTCGGTAAAGCCGACTTCGTTCGGGGCAAGCATTGCAAAACCTTTCATGGAAAAATCCTCCTTATGTGAACAAAATTCTCTTACAAGAGTACTCTTATTCTATCACAATATATTTTATTTATCACCTGTTGTGTGCGACAGATGGAAAGTGCGATGAGGTTGCTGTGTTATAATAAATAGAAAAATAAAGTGATATTGTCGGCGGATCGTGAATTTACGCGGCGCTGCGCTTTTCCGCATCCGCGAAAACGCTTGGCGGTCCACTATGGAGAATGGAATGAATATTTATTTATTGGCCCACAGCGGCGTCGCGCTGGAAACGGACGATCGCGTGTTGGTGTTTGATCCCTGGCAGGATCCCGCAAGGCATTTGGAAAGGTTGGCCCGGACGAAAAAAACCTTGTATTTTTTTGTCACGCATGCGCACGGCGATCATTTCGCGCCGCGCTACGGGAAAGAATACGGCGAACGCGCGGCCCGTTTCGTGCTGGAAAAAGATTGCCGCGATGCGGCGTATCCCGCGGCCAAGACGGAGTATGTCAGCGCGGGCGATACGCTGACGCTTTCTGATATGACGATCCGCGTGTACGGCTCGACGGACGCGGGCGCGTCGTACCATGTGAGTTGGTCGGAGTTGAGCGTGTTTCACGCGGGCGATTTGAACTGGTGGCACTGGACCGGCGATACGGACGCGGCGAATCGGGACATGCGCGCGCTTTTCTTCCGGGAACTTGCGCCCGCGGTCGAACATGGCGCGGATATCGTTTTCTTTCCGGTGGATGATCGCCAAGGTCCGGCGCAGGAATGGGGCGTTATTGAATATTTGCAAAAGCAGACGCCGGCGCGTTTATTGGTGCCGATCCATCGCAACGGCGCGCCGTGGCAGCCGTCGCTGTATTTTTCCTGGCGTTTCGCCGATGTCGCGGTCTGGACGGGTCTTAACGACGGCGATGTGCGTAAAGGAGTGTAAGATGACAAACAGTTGGTTATATATTCTGGTCGTCATGCTGGCCGGAAGTTTCATTATTCATATGTACCCGACGCTGGTCGTGGCGATCGGGGTCAATGTGGGTATTTTTATCGCGAGTTATTTTATTTTGCGGCGCGATCCGCGCGTGGATATGCGGGCGGGCATGCTGTTTATTTTCGGCTTGACGGTGATTAATATTTTGGCGGCGCTCGGCTGGATGTCGAGCATGATGGCCAACCTCGCCTTTATCGCGCTCTTTATTTGGTCGATGGCGGGCGGCGGCAGGAGTCGCTGATGACGCGTCGAAGGATGGCGACGGGCGTGCTTCTGTTGTGCGCTGTCATCGTGCTTTCCTGCTACCCCGCGCGGTTTACGTTTTGGGGCGGTTTTGGCGTGCATACGGCACTGGCGGCATTGGTGGGCGGTCTGGCGGATTGGTACGCCGTGACCGCTCTTTTTCGTCGTCCTCTGGGGATTCCGTGGCAAACAGAGTGGTTGCCGCGCAGTCGGGAAAAAATCATGACGATGGCGGGCACGATGGTTAAAGATGAATTGTTGACACCGCGTCATCTCTATCGGGCGTTGAAAGCGCATTCTCCGTTGCCGTACCTGATCACTCTTTGGGAACGCGATACGGAACGCTTTGTTCGGGCGCTTACAACGCTTTTTGAAACCCTTCCCGACGGCCTTTCGACGGATCTCTTGCAGTATGAATGGGAGCCGCAGCGCTTGCGGATTTTGACCGCGCAATGGCCGGCGGATGTCGCGGCGGAAGCGTTATTGCTCTGGCAAAAAGAAGACAATGCAAGCGGTCGCGAACGATTGGCGCAATGGCTGCAGTCCCGCGTTAACGCGGCGTCGACGGCGGAATTTTTGACTGCGCAATACAAGCAATTCATGACGCTTTTGGCGGCGGAACATCCCGTACGCGCGAAACTTTGGCGGGAAGCGCTGCGCACGCAGGGGGAAACGCCGAGCACGGTCGGCGTCTTTTTACAGGAGCGACTGGCCCGCGCCGCGGCGGATTTGGCGCGGCCGACGACGATGATCGGCGCGGCGTTTGACGACATGGTGACGATGGCGGTCGCGCGCCTGCAAAACGATCGGCGTTTGCGTCGGCAAATCACGGACGCGGTCGCGCCGCTTTTGGCGACAAACATACCGATGGACAGTCAGGTTTTATTTGATCTGATCGTTACGCCGAAGCGTCGTCACGCGTTTGCGCAGACGCTCGCGACATTGGCGGTGCGCTGGCTCACCGCGGCGCGGCAGGATCCGGTGCGGATTCGTAAGTTGGAACGACTGCTCTTTGTGACGCTTGCCAAAATGTTGCCGCTGGTGCAGCCGTATTTCGGAACATGGGCGCAGGCGGCGTTAGCGCCGTACAGCGCGCGCGAACTCTCCGACTTGATCGAAGCCAAAGTCAGTGACGATTTGCAGATGATCCGCCTCAACGGCACGTTGATCGGCGGCGTGTTGGGAGCGGTTTTTTATGTGCTCGGGCACGCGATGTTGGGAGGCGGTTTCTGATGCGTACATGGCAACTGGCCCAACGTTTTTTGTGGGGGAGCGTCCTCTTTTTCGCCGCGGCGTTTGCCTTATTCGCCTGGACGCGGCAATGGTGGAGCGAATGGCTTTACTATATCGCGCAAGCGGCGCTGATTGGCAGCGTCGCCGATTGGTTCGCGGTCATGGCGCTTTTCACGAAACCGCTCGGCATACCGTTTCACACGGCGCTGATCCCGCGGCAGCGGGAAAAATTAATTCGCGGCTTGCGGCAATTGCTGGAAGAAAAATTGCTGCGTCGTGAACTTTGGGAATCAGAACTCAATCAATGGCAACCGACTGACTATCTCGCGCAGTGGTGGCGCGATCCGGAACATCGCCGCGCCTTTTGGGAGTGCGCGCGACGGCAAGTCGAGCAGCGTTTGCCGCAGCCGCAACCGGAGGAGTGGGCGCGCACGCTGGCCGCCTGGACGCGGCAGGTGCTCGGGACGGTGCCGATGGCCGCCACGGCGCTCGCGGAAGTATCGCAAGAGGACGCCGAAAATGTGGTTTGGCAACCCTTGCGCAAGCGTCTGTTGCAGGCCGTTGCGACACCCGCTTTTACCGTGCGGCTGGCCGGCGAATTGCGTCGGCTGGCGCGCGCAGAAACAGAGGGCGTGACGAAGTGGGTGCGCATCGTCGGCGAAGCGACGGGCATGGTCGATTACGACGCGCTGGCGCAAACCTTGCAGACATTACTGCAGGAGAAATTGAGAAAACAAGACACCATACCGCAAGCAGTCTTGCGCTATTGGTCGCAGTGGCAAACCGAATGGCAAACGCCGGCGCACGCGAACGATTTACTGTTGTGGCAGCGCCAGGCGGCGGCGCTGCTGCCACTCGAGAAGTGGTGGGAAGTCATCGGGGACGATTTCGCCGAAAAATATCTCACGCCGAGCGCGTACGGATCACGCTTTTCACAAGTGGTGGCGGATGCGGTTTTGCACGGCATCGACCGTTTCTTTGCCGACGCGGAGCAGCGAGCCCGACTCGATCGAGCGCTGCGCGGGTATTTCGCGGAATGGCTGGCGCGCGAACACGGCCGTCTCGGCGAGGTGGCGGAACAGGTGCTCAGCGTTTACGACGAGAAGATGCTGAATCATTTTATTTTCACTAAAGTGGCCGATGAATTGGCGAAGATACGCATCAACGGAGCGTACGTCGGCGCGGTGATCGGCGCGCTGGCATGGCTGGCGCTGATCGGTTACGGCGCGTTTTTAGAATATTTATAAAATTTGATTGAAAATATTTCATCGGTATTCTACAATGAGAACAAATGAACCTTTTTCGTTCACTTCAAAGGGGGAGCTACTATGTGGAATGATTTTAAAGCGTTTATCATGCGCGGCAATGTTATCGACATGGCCGTCGGTATCATTATCGGCGGCGCATTCGGTAAAATCGTCAGTTCGTTCGTCAACGACATTGTGATGCCGCCGATCGGAGTGCTTTTGGCCGGCGTCGACTTCAAGGGCCTGTATATGAGCTTGTCGAAGACCCATTACGCATCGCTCGCGGACGCGGAAGCCGCCGGCGCGCCGGTGATCAAGTACGGCCTTTTTATCAATAACTGCATTGATTTTCTGATTATCGCGGCAGTCATTTTCCTGGTTTTGCGCGCGTTGATGAAATTCAAAAAACCGGAAGCGGTCGAAGAAACGGAAAAAGAATGTCCGTTCTGCAAAACGAAGATTGCGATTTCCGCGACTCGTTGCCCGCACTGCACATCGCAGCTGAATGAACCGGCAGAGGCGCGTTAAGAGATGGGGAAAGCACTGATTGTGATTGATATGCTCGAAGATTTTATCGCGCCGGACGGAAAATTGACTTGCGGGCCGGCGGGACAGGCGATTGTGCCGGCGTTGCGAGCGGAAATCGCGGCGGCACGTAAAGCGGGCACTCCCGTCATTTATTTGTGCGACAATCACCGGGAAGATGATCCGGAGTTTCAAATGTTTCCGCCGCATTGCGTGGCGGGTACGCCGGGCGCGGAAATCATCGCGGAGCTCGCGCCGCAGGCCGACGATATCGTCTTACCGAAACGTCGTTACAGCGGCTTTTTCGGCACGAGTTTGGATCTTTGCCTGCGGGAACGCGGCGTGACCGAACTCACGTTGAGCGGCGTCTGCACCAATATCTGCGTCTTTTTCACCGCCGCTGACGCGCGTAACTTCGGCTATGAGGTGCGCGTGCCGAGCCATTTGGTCGCAAGCTTTGACGCGGAGGCGCACGCCTTTGCGCTTTCTCAAATGGAATCCGTTTTGGGTTGCCGTGTAGAATAAAATACGCAATAAAAAAGCACTCCGCGGAGTGCTTTTTTGGTATACAGAAAGTTTACACATTGTCGTAATCGTACAGCGGCAGACCGTCTTGGCGTTTTTCATCATAATCGCGCAACACGGCTTTGATTTCCTTATGCAAGAGAATCAGCGCGATCAAGTTCGGGAGCACCATGATGCCGTTGAACATATCACTCATATCCCAAACGAGTTCGACCTTGCCCAGTGTGCCGAGCACGATAAAGGCGAGCACGAGCACGCGATAAACATTCAGAGCCGCGGGCGAGCGGAAAAGGAAGCGGATATTCGACTCGCCGAAGTAGTACCAGCCGATGACCGTAGTGAAGGCGAAGAACGTGAGGCAAGTCGCGATGATCATCGGACCGACTTCACCGAAGGCGGTGTGAAATGCTTCCTGCGTGACGAGCGCGCCGCTGAGGCCGAGTTGATCCGCGCCGGTTAAAAGAATAATCAGCGCGGTCGAAGTGCAGATCAGCATGGTGTCGACAAAGACGCCGATGAACGCGGTAAAGCCTTGCAACACCGGATGCGCGACGAGCGCGGTCGCGTGCGCGTGCGGCGTAGAGCCCATGCCGGCTTCGTTCGAAAAGAGGCCGCGGGCGACGCCGAAGCGAATCGCTTCTTTCATCGTGACGCCCAAGAGACCGCCGCCAAGCGCCTGCGGGTTGAATGCGCCCACAACGATATGCTTAAGCATCGGCAAGATTTCTCCCGCATAGAGGAACAGAATCACCAGCGCGCACAAAATGTAAATCACCGCCATCAGCGGTACGATGAGCTGCGCGAAATGCGCGATCCGATGAATGCCGCCGATGAAGATTAAGCCTGCGAAGACCGCGATCACGACGCCGATCATCAGCGGGTCCAGACCGAAAGCGTTGTTGACGGCGCCCGCGATCGAATTGGACTGCACCATGATGCCGATAAAGCCTAGCGCGATGATAATCGAAACGGCGAAGAAGCCGGCGAGAAATTTCGCCCAGCCTTTGCCGATGACAGGCGCCAAACCGCGCGAGATGTAAAACGCGGGTCCGCCGATAAATTTACCCGCCACTTCCACGCGATACTTTTGCGCCAAAATCGCTTCGGCAAAGATCGTGCCCATGCCGAACAGCGCGGACAGCCACATCCAAAAAATCGCGCCCGGACCGCCCGCCATAATCGCGGTCGCGACACCGGCGACGTTGCCCGTGCCGACCTGGGCGGAAATAGCCACCGCCAGCGCTTGGAAAGAGGAGATAGTACGACCGTCGCGATCGGTATGCTGCTCTTTATACAAGCGACCGAATACCTGCCGCACGGCCGGACCGAAACGACGGAACTGCGGCGCGCCGAGATACACGGTAAAAAACAGACCGACGCCGACCAACGCGTACATCAGTACGGAACCCCACAAAATTTCATTGACGGATGCCACGAATTGGGACCACAGTCCCAAAAGTTCAGCCATAAATATTCTCCCCCATAAAAACAATTGACCTTGTTAAAAATACAAATAAATTGGATTAAGTGTATCACGATCATAAAAAAATGGCAAGGAGAAAATAATTTATTTTGCCAAATAGTTATCGACAGTATTTTTCATCCTCCCGCGCCTTGTTTACGTCATGCGATTCAACTTTGCCCTTCACAGGAAAAATATGTTTGAACCAATGCATCGCAGATGCGAGTCAGCTTTTTGCAAAGTCTTTTTTGCGCGCTCGGTACGCGAAAATAAAATTTGCCAAAATAAAAATAACCCTATATATTTTTGCCATACTCCAGTACAATAGAGTGCAACAGTAAAGGGGGGATACAATGCGCGTCAGTCAATTCAATGAAAATGTCGCCGGAGCTTGCGGGAAAAAAGCGGCCCTTATCGATAAGAGTCCGGCCAGGTACCTGGTTCGATCCGCGTTTGCCGGGGGATTTTTAACGTTGACTTCCTTGGCGGGTTTTGCCATGGGCGATGTGTTGAATACGCTCCATCCCACCTTGGGAAGATTTGTTTTCCCCTTTGTTTTTTGTTGGGGACTGATTTATATTTTGTTTCTAAACGGAGAGCTTATCACCTCCAATATGATGTACTTAACCGCAGGACTCTATCGTCAATGGATCGCGCCTCGCAAGGCGCTTAAAATGGTCATTTTGTGTACCGTGGGAAACATTGTCGGCGCGTATTTTGTCGCGTGGCTCGCCTCCTACACGTCGGCGCTGCAAGGGTACGACGCGATGGGCATGGCGGCGACCATGGTCGAAGGAAAACTCGCGAAATCCGGCATGGAAATCATCTTCGCGGGAACCTTGGCCAATCTCCTTGTCAATATCGCCATTCTGTCATGGCTATTGATTGAGAACCAGGCGTCACGCATGGCGACCGTCATGTCGGCTATCGTCATGTTCGTGTACCTGGGGTTTGAACACGTCGTCGCCAACTTCGGTTCGTTCGCGCTGCTGCACTTTTCGCCCGCCACGACCGCGGGATTTACCTTCGGCAATATTTTGCGACAGTGGGGACTGGCCTACCTAGGAAACTATATCGGCGGCGGACTGCTGATCGGACTCGTCTACGCTTGGCTCAATCGCGGCGCGGATGAATATGTGGATTAATTTATGAACGGAAAAGTAACATACTGCTTGCCCCAAAAGACATAATAAAAACGCCCCGTACGGGGCGTTTTTTTATGCGACGCTGTCATAATCGTAGAGAGGGATGCCGTCCTGGCGTTTTTTATCGTAATCGCGCAAGATGCCTTTGACTTCTTTGTGCATGATGATGAGGGCGATTAAGTTCGGAAGGACCATAATGCCGTTGAACATGTCAATCATGCTCCAGATCAGGTCGACCGTGCCGAGCGTGCCGAGCACGATGAAAACCAGGACCAGCGCCCGATACGTGTAAAGAACGGCGTTTGATTTAAATAAATAGCGGACGTTCGATTCGCCGAAATAATACCAGCCGATGACGGTCGTAAAGGCGAAGAATGTGAGGCAGATCGCGATGATTTTCGGTCCGATGGCGCCGAACGCGATGTGAAATGCTTCTTGCGTGACCATCGCGCCGTCTAAACCGAGCTGATCAGCGCCCGTAAGCAAAATAATTAACGCGGTCGAGGTGCACACCAGGATGGTGTCCACGAAGACGCCGATGTATGCGGTGAAGCCTTGCAGCACCGGGTGAGCGACCAGCGCCGTCGCGTGCGCGTGCGGCGTCGTGCCCATGCCGGCTTCGTTCGAAAAGAGGCCGCGGGCGACACCGAAGCGAACGGCTTCTTTCATGGTGACGCCGAGTAAACCGCCGCCCAATGCCTGCGGATTAAACGCGCCGATGAAGATGTGTTGAATCATCGGCAGAATATGCTCGGCAAACAGGAACAGGATGACGACCGCGCAGAGAATGTAC